>NZ_NMPS01000150.1:0-212233 GCF_002261125.1 Siphonobacter sp. BAB-5385
ATGGGATGCCCCGCATGGAATGCATACGGACTAGAAAACCAACCAACTCAAAGGGGCGAAATAGTGATCCTATGATACTAGTGATTAGTAGTAGATTTCAGTATGGGATACCTCGCATGTAATGTATATGACCTAAAAGACCAGCCGTGTCGGCGAGAGTAGAACAGAACTGTTACGATATACACTAAACCTTTTAGTCAATGAATGAAATTCAAAAATACCCCATACCTCCCGACGAGTGGGAATCGCTGAAAACGTTTACGGACGCTCGCATTGCCCTGGGCAAAACCGGTGTTTCCATTCCCCTGCGGGAGTCGCTGGCGTTTAAACTGGCTCATGCTCATGCCAAAGATGCCGTATACTCCAGCCTCGATACGCAGGCTTTGGCGACTCGCTGGCAGAAGTACAGCATGCCCGTATACACCCTGAAAACGCAGGCTCTCAACCGGGACCAGTATCTGCAACGGCCCGATCTGGGTCGTAAGCTGCACGAAGATTCGGTACAGTTGCTGAAAGGCCTGCATACAAATCCGGTCGATGTAGCTGTAGTCATCGCGGATGGCCTTTCGGCAACGGCTATTATGGAAAATGCGGAGCCTTTTCTGGATCGTTTCTGGACGAAAGCAGAGGAACGGGGTTATTCACTGGCCCCGCTCTGTCTGGTCGAACAGGGGCGGGTAGCCATCGGCGATGAAATTGGATCATTGCTACGGGCTAGGCCGGTGGTCGTACTCATTGGCGAACGACCGGGCTTAAGTTCATTCAACAGTATGGGTCTGTATCTGACCTTTCAGCCCGAGCCTGGCTTAACGGATGAACGAAGAAACTGTATTTCCAACATTCGCTCCCAGGGCCTATCCATCGAACTGGCCGTAGATAAGTTACTATACCTGTTGCAGGAGGCGTTTCGGCTGCAACTGACCGGCGTTGTTTTAAAAGAAAAGGAACTAAAGGGAATCAATTGAGGTACTTTGGGACTTATAAACCAGTACGCTTCGTTTCAAGTAGCTCGTAAGTCAGTATGAATTTCTTACATCAGTTAGGTTCGGTCATCAGTCTGTTTAGCTTTATTCTCGTGCAATCACTGCTGTTTGTACGGTCGATTAATGCCTTTACTTCCCGAGATAAACCCAGTACCATGGCCCTGGTAACCGTTTTTGCCTGTTTTCTGGTAACCATTGGTTTGTATTACTACACGAATGCCGAACACATTCCCTTCATTCGGATTTTGTTGATGGTTAATGTCGTACAGCTAATCTTACTGGCTGTGCTATTCTTATTGCGAACGAAGGCACATTAAAAGGGTAAAGCTGGTACGGCTTCCGATTCTGCCACCAATCGTTTGATAATAGCCACTTCGTCAGAGCCTTCGTTTGCCGGATCAGGGTTTGCGTTAGTTCAGCCGATAGCCTCCTACCGGAAGTGAACCCAGTCCGCCCGCATTCGAAACGCCTGCTACCATCGCCAGCGTTGTTACGCCCAGCATGGGAGCCTGAATGATGGAGGAAGCGATACCGTAGAGCCAGTTAATCTGATTCGTTAGTGCATGGCGGCAACTACGGAAAAGAATCGTAGATCGGCAATGAGAAACGGTAGTTTCCTGCCTGTGATAATTTTCTGAAATGAGAATCATTTTTTTTAGCACGGATCAGGAACTGCATCGAGCCTATTCGCTGGCGACAGTTACGGTTGGGGCCTATCGGGTGCGACGATACAAGACTCTGTATTTACCAAAATAAAAAATGAAAAGCCGTTCTTAGCATGGCTAAAAACGGCTTTTGTGGTTGACCAGGAAGGAATTAATCGTGACCTTCCAGTTTCACCAGTTTATTGTAAATTCCCAGGAGAAGGAATGGTGCGGCCCATTGGCCTACGAATAATGCTGTGTTACGCTCACCCAGGATTTTAAGCGTTGCTGAAACGCCCATAGACGCCAGGGCAGCCCACAAAAATACGTCAGAGGGCAATTTTGCCGTTTGTTCTTCGATAGCGGTAGCTACTTTCCCTTCTTTGTGTTCGGGATTGAATTCATTTGCCATACTGGTAGAAAGTTAAAAGTTTAACGTGAAATTGGTTATACGTCAAAGCTTATGAAAACAACCGTTCCACCCAGTATACGTAGTACAATCCATTCAGTATATAGTGTTCAGTGATTGACAGATACGCCTTGTTGCGTTCCGTATGTGCCTCTTTTTGAGGTAGCCCATGCCCATATACAAGCTGGTACAGCCCCTATACGAGTCCTTCCCGCATGGCTTTAAGTACCGCTTCTGTCTTGGAGTTCACCTGAAGTTTGTCGTAAATACTACGAATATGCGAGCGAACGGTATCAATGCTGATGTGCAGGTGATCGGCGAGCAGCTTGTAGCTGTATCCGGCTACCAGGCCTTTAATGATGTCGAGTTCGCGGGGCGATAGCAGCGTTCCTTCCGAAGGAGTACTCTGCGGTTGCTGGAAGTGGACCAGCACTTTGCGGGCCACGCTGGCCGTCATGGGTGATCCGCCCCGGTGCAAATCAAAAATGGCCGCAATCAGCTCTGAAGGCGAGGTATGTTTGAGCAGGTAGCCGCTGGCTCCATTGCGAATCGCCCGAAAAATTTTGTCCTCATCGTCAAAAACCGTTAACATCAACACCTGACTTTGCGGGGAAACAGCTTTCACCAGCGGTACGGCATCGATGCCACTCAGACCCGGCAGGTCAATGTCCATGAGTACCACCTGGGGTTGCAGGCTTTGAATTTCCGGGGTAAGGCTGTGGCAGTTGGCGAAAGCCCCCAGCAGTTGTAAGCCCGGCGTAGCCTGGATCAAAAAGGACAAACCTTCGCGGAGTTCGCGGTTATCTTCGTAATAAACAATTCCAATTTCGCTCATATGATCTCAACGTATCGTTGCGGTTAACGTGATCGAAGTGCCCTGACCCGGTGCGGTACGCAGCACAATCGTACCCCGAATGTCGCGGGCCCGGGCGTGCAGGTTGGGCAGCCCATTGCCAGAGCGGGTACGGTCCCGATCAAACCCGACCCCATTGTCCTAAATCTGAAGGTGTAATACGCGGCCCTCCACGCTCAACCGCACGTCGATGCGGCTACAGGCGGAATACTTGACGGCATTGTTAATACTTTCCTTGAAAATCAAATACAGATTGCGACGTTGTTCGACGCTGAGCCGAAGGATGGGAAAGGGTTCACCGACGGTCATATTGAGGACGATTCCCCGGGCTTCGGTCAGGCGAAGGGCAAACTCCCGCATCCGGCTCACCAGGTCGTCGAGTCCATCCTGATTGGATTTGATGGTCCAGATAATGTCCTGCATGGATTCGGCCAGCGTACTGGCATTGTCGCTGATGCGTTTGAGCAGGGGAACGGAGTCGGGCCGAACGTCGGCAATTTGCCCCTGTACCACTTCACTGAAAATGCGAATGCTACTCAGCGTTGAGCCAATGTCATCGTGTAAATCCGTGGCAATGCGGTCGCGAATGAGAGCGAGATGCTGTTGCTGGGCCATTCGGTAGCGATAAATGCCGTACAAAAGGCCGAGGACGAGCAAGCCAATCAGGGCCTTAAACCAAAAGGTCTGGTAATACGCCGGAATGACGTGAATCCGCAGGCGGGTGCCCCGTTTGTTCCAGACGCCATCGTTATTAGATGCCCGGACCCAGAGTTCGTAATCGCCGGGAGCCAGATTGGTATACGTAGCGGTTCGGGCCGACGTGACTACCCAGTCCTTATCAAAACCCAGTAACCGATACGCGTACTGATTTTTTCGGGACTGACTGAAATTCAAAGCGGTGAAGGAAACCGTCAGCGTATTGTCGCCGGGATGGAGCGTAATCTGCTGGGTAGTGTCTAGCGGCTGAACCTGATTGTTGATTCGAATTTCCGTAAGCCATACGGGCGGAATCAGCGTATTTTTTCGCAGATCTCCGGGTTTGAAATAATTGAATCCTTCGGAAGCACTGATGAACAGTTCACCCAAGCGATTGCGGGTAATGGGATCAAATAAATTGCCGGACAAAATGCCATCACTGCCCATTAAGCCGTCACTCGACTGACTGTAATACTGAAACAAGCCCGCCTGTCCGGGTTTTTAGTCGGGTCAAGTTCGTGCAGGCGTTCGTCCGTATGCAGCCACAGATGGCCCCGCTGGTCTTCACAAATACCAAAAATATGGTCGGACGTAAGTCCGTTTTTCAAGGTGTACGTTTGCAGGACTTTCCCGTCGTAATCGGCCTTGATTAGAAAACCAATGCCCGAGTGCCACCAGTTTCCGTTTCGATCCAGATAAAAGGTACTGTGTAATTCATCCGTGGGCGAAATACCCGACGGCAGTCCCCGAAAGGTGAGCCATTCGAAATTTTTTCGTTCCGCATCCAGCCGCAGAATACCCCGATTCGTTAGTAGCCAAAGTCGTCGTTGAGCATCTTCCTGAATACGGTTGATCGTAAAGTTAGGCTGGCCGTTCAAGGGATGGGGCCAACGTTTCAGTTGATGGCTGGCCGGATCGTACCAGAACAAGCCATTGATCAGCGAGCCAATCCAGATTTTTCCGCTGGCGTCCTGACACAATACGGGCATGTGGGTGTTGACCTTGGGGTAATTAGAACCCTGGAACGGGGTTATTTTAATCGTTTCCCACTGTTGGCTACGGGGCTCGTAGGTGCTCACCCCATCCTTGGAACCTACCCAAAGCTTACCCGAACGGTCCTGAATGAAGCCATACGCCCCAACCGTAGGCTGAGGGGCGGTGAGCCTTTCCAGCGTATTCTGCCGACGATCCCAGCGAATCAGTCCGGATTGCTGGGTGAGGGCCCAATAAATATCATCGTGAACAATATCCTGCCGGACGGTCTGGATCATGGGCAAGCGACTATCGTCCCGACTCTCAATAATTCGTCGGTATAATTTCTGGGCGTTGGGATCTTTGGCCGCCAGGCCCTGAGTTGTTCCCAGCCAGATAATATGGGTAGCCGTATCTTTCAGGAAAATATTGGTTCGACCGCCGGGGTAACTGGCCGGGTCTTCGGGAACGTTCTTGAAAGGGGTTAACTCCTGCGTCCTGGGTTGATAACTGAAGATCCGGTCGAAACTTCCCAGCCAAAGGATAGAGGAGCCGTTTTTTTCGAATTCCTCGGTCATGGTCGATACGTTCACGGCTGGTGTAGGATGCAGAATGAATCGTTGTTGGACTGCATCATAGCGACAAAGGCCCAGTCGGAAGGACAGTGGGTGCGAAAACGTGTAAAGGTCTCCTGATTGCGTTTCCAGCATTCGCTGGGAATGGAACGGGACCTCATTCGGATGAAACGGGTCGTGTCCCTGCACGTACTGAAACTGCCTTTTTTTTCGATCAAACCGGTACAGCACCCGAAACAGGCTCAACCACAGGCGGCCCTTCGAATCCAGAAAAGGTTCGGGATAGTAACTCGGAATGGTGAAGGGCAGATCGAATGCTTTTTTTTCCAGCGTACGCGGATGAATGCGGTATAGTTTATCGTAGGTCGTGAACCAGCCCCAGCCTTCCCGGTCGAAAAAAACGGGGGATGTAAAATCATTATCGCCTTGTTGATCCTGGTTTTGGGGGAGGGGGATGCATACCCCCGTTTCGCTCCAGGGATCAAAGCGAAGTAATCCCCGGGTTGTCGAAATCCAGAGATAGCCCTGCGAATCGGTCGTTAAGCCATTCAGATTGACGTAGTTACTAGGTAAGCCAGAGGCCGCTCCGGTACTCTTGAAAACTTTAAAGGTCAGGCCATCGAATCGGTTGAGGCCATTGATGGTACCGATCCATAAAAAGCCCCGCCGATCTTTGGCCAGGGAGGTGATGACATTGCTCGATAAGCCGTGTTGCGTCGTAAAGCGGGTAAAAGCAATCGGGCTGGTTTGAGCCAGCACGCGGAAACCGGAAATAAACCAGAAAAAGAAAAGCAGAAGCTCCAGCCTTTTTCGCATGTGAGTGAAAACGTATGGGGACAAAGATTGACCGAAATTCAACCAAAGACAAATTTGCCGGATCGCATAAACATGTGAATCGTATTGGGGGCGGGCTAGGGCATCGGAGCAAACCCGGACCGTACTCGCAATCCAGACCGAATGAGAGACAGTAACCCTTGTGTCAGGCGTCGAAAACCCGTAGAAGTCGGTGGTAGTCAGCTACTTCAAAGAGATCTATTTTGGTATTTCACATTTTCATGCGATTGACGGCGGTCCGTTTTTCCACCAATTTTGCAAGGTCCAATTGGAGTAGGGACGGGGTCTGGAGCGGTTTAAACCAGGAAAAGAAAGCACCAGTTCAACCGGTTTTTCGGTGCGTTCATCCCCGGTATTTAGCAATTCGAACACACCGTCTATACGTTTCGGAATTCGCCCGTGTCAATTTTATCGTACCCATCAACCGTTATTATCCCCTTGTTTAGCCATGAAACGCATGAATCTGATTACCTTTTTGTTGACATTACTGTCCTTTTCCTGCCAGAAAAATTCGGGCATATCGCCGGATGACTCCGGTTCGACGCATGGAAAGAGTTACATCAAAGTAAATTTTAACGGTCACACGAAAACCTATAAGGACGTGACGATGTCCCTGATGGGAGGCGGGGGTACCGGCACCATTGAAGGGTGGTCAATGACGGCCGGACGTAACCACGGTGACTACCTGTCAATTGGTGTGTTTGCCCGGGAAACCGGAACCTTTCCGTACCGGCAGGACGTGAATAATTACCACAACATCAGCATGGTTGAATACCAGCAGTCGAAGGGTTCCTATACCAATTACAAAGCCTTAATTTGTCCCACCACGTCTGGTTACTATTCGACGCAGGGGAAAGTAGTAGTCGAAGCCTTCGAAGCGGGCAAACTGGCCAAAGGCACCTTTACGGGAAATCTGCTGGTGCCGGATACGGAGGATTGCTCGACGGAAAGTGTATCCTTTAGCGGCGAATTTTATCTGGTCAAAGAGTAACGGATTTAGCGTATACTTTTTAGCGGTAGTGCATTTTCAGAGAATCCCGATGAGAAAGTGTAGCGTACGTTCAACCTTCTTTTTATTTCCATGAAAACAATGATGAATAAGACGAGTCGTACGGGCTTGCGATGCCGCCGGGAGTACCAGCCGATGTAATCCCGTACGTCCGTTTTAGCGTACCTGAGCCAAGTCTGCTCCGGGTGTACCGCTGCCAAACGTTCTGCTCAAAAACCATGAAACGAATGCTCTTCGGGTACCTGCTGGTACTCACGATGATGGCCTGTCAGCCCACCCTGCCCACGCGGGTACTGGAGGGAACATTTGTCGGACCCGGTTCAGTACAGGCATCCCAGGGGGGCCTTACCTCGTATGCAGAAATCGAAATTACGCTGAAACCCCTGACGGCAACAACCGTGGAGGTAAGCAGCCCCGAGTTCAAGTCCTTCATTATTCAACGCCTGGCCCATTCCGGAACCACTATTTTTCTTTCGGATAATGAACAAAACTTGTTTCACTTTTCGGGAGAACCCAGCACCCGAAGTTTGCTCGTGGACTGGACTACCGAAATAGCGGGGCAACGACAGACCATCCGATTTGGTGGACGAAAAAAAAGTTTGGTCTTTGTTATTTAACTGAGCGGCAGGCGAGAGTATCAATCCCTGTCCTGACGAATACAAGTCATGAAAAAATACCTGTTCTTTAGTTGGTTGAGTGTTATTGTAGGAGTAACGGCCTGTGCCAAGTCCGACCCAGAGCCGACCCGCCCGGTAGATCCACCCGCAGGCTCTGAAAGCCATCGGTTGGTAAAAATTACGTCGGGCGAGCAGAATCAGCAAAGTTATCAGTATAACGACCAGGGCTTACTGCAAAGATCGAATGTACGCTGGCGGTACAACGATTCGTTGACGGTAGCTTCGACAACAACTTTTACTTACGATACAGAAAAACGAATGTCCCAGATTTTATACGATGGGAAGCCTTATGTAACGTTTTTTTACGAAGGCAAGCAGCTCGATAAAACGGAAGAATACGACCACAAAGGTCGGCTGGTGGTTACGCATTTCTATCTGTTCAATGGGGAAGGACAACTGGTCGAATTACTCGATCAGATTCACGATACCGAAACGGCAGCCGTACAAAGTTTTATTAAGCACCGCTACGAATACGAGGGGCAGCGGAATGTGCAACGTGTACTCTCGTTCCGGAAAAATGTAAATGATCCCACGTTTACACCCTGGCAGAATGTGTACTACGAGCACTACGACACGAAGAAAAACCCCCATCTGCCCCAGGTTTCGTATCCCTTCGTGGAAGCAACGGCTACCCAGGTGAATAACCCCGGAAAAGTGACGGTGCGGGATGCCCGGGACGAATCGCTGTTAAACGTCGAAACCTACGCGTATACTTATGATGCTCAGGGGTATCCGCTGCAAAAAACGCAGCAACTCAGCACAACCCATCCGCTGCCTGCCGTGACATTGAGCTATCAGTATCAGTAAAAGCAGACGAGTGTAAGTGATGGAAAAGGCCCGGTTCATCCGGGCTTTTTGCGTTGGTAAAGGATTTCGTAAGTAGAAAATGCCTAAAAACAGGTGGGTACTTCCGGGTTTGAGTAATTGGGACCTATCTTTCCGCGGCATTTACTAAACCTATTGAAATTAAGTTCACGTATGAAAAAAACGCTTGCTGTAATCCTTTGTGGATGGACCTTGTTCGCTAGCGGGCAATCGAACCAACCGGCTGCCTCGCTTCGTCCGAACCCGTACCAGGAATTGCCCTTGGGAGCGATTCGGCCCGAGGGCTGGTTACGGGAAAGGCTCATACGCCAGAAAGAAGGTGCCACGGGTAAACTTGATGTGCTGTACCCTTCCGTAATGGGTCCGCGAAATGGCTGGCTGGGTGGCGACGGGGATCAGTGGGAGCGGGGACCGTACTGGGTAGACGGACTACTACCGCTGGCGTACCTGCTAAACGATGCCGAACTGATTGCCAAAACCAAACCCTGGGTTGAATGGGCGTTGAACAGCCAGCAACCGGACGGCTACTTTGGCCCTTCCCGCGATTACGGGCCGGAAGCTGGCTTGCAACGGGATAATAGCCGGGATTGGTGGCCTAAAATGGTCACGCTGAAGATTTTAAAACAGTATTATTCCGCCACGGGGGATCAACGGGTGATTCGTCTGATGACCAATTATTTTAAGTACCAACTCAAGGAATTACCCAAAACGCCGCTGGATCACTGGACCTTCTGGGCCCATTACCGGGGCGGTGATAATCTGATGCTGGTGTACTGGCTGCACCGAATTACGGGCGATGCTTTTTTACTGCAACTCGGCGACCTGATTCACAAACAGACCTTTGACTATACCAACGCGTTCCTGCAAACGGACATGCTGAGTCAGCCCGGCAGTATTCACTGCGTAAACCTGGCTCAGGGTTTGAAAACGCCGGTGATTCAGTATCAGCACCATCCGAAAGCAGAATATATACAGGCGGTGGATCGCGGACTGGCGGATATTCGAAAATACAATGGCATGGCTCATGGCCTGTACGGCGGAGACGAGGCCCTGCACGGTAATAACCCGACGCAGGGCTCCGAGCTGTGTTCGGCCGTGGAGATGATGTTTTCGCTGGAAAGCATGCTGGAAATTACGGGCAAAGTAGCCTGGGCCGATCAGCTCGAAAAGATTGCCTTTAATGCCTTGCCTACCCAGATTTCGGACGATTTTATGAGTCGGCAGTACTTCCAGCAGGCCAATCAGGTGATGTTGACGCGGCACACCCGCAACTTCGACGTAAACCACGGCGGTACGGATGTGTGTTTCGGATTGCTGACGGGCTATCCCTGCTGTACGTCGAATATGCACCAGGGCTGGCCCAAGTTTACCCAAAACCTGTGGTACAAAACATCCGATCAGGGGTTGGCGGCTTTAGTGTATGCTCCGAGCGAAGTCAAAACGGTGGTTGGAAAAAATGTGCCCGTGACCTTCAGGGAAGAAACGGGCTATCCGTTTGAAGAAACGATTCGTTTCACACTGACGACCGAGGCCCGTAGTGTTACGTTTCCCCTGCACCTGCGGATTCCCGAATGGTGTCCGAAAGCGAGTCTGACCATCAACGGAAAACCCTATAAAGAAGTAACGGGCAATGCCGTGACAGTGATCAATCGTACCTGGAAATCCGGGGATGTCGTCGAAGTACAACTCCCGATGCCACTCAGACAAAGCAGCTGGTACGAAAACTCCCACTCCATCGAACGGGGCCCGCTGACGTACGCCCTGCCCCTTGGCGAAACGGTGAAAAAGGTTAGTAATACGAAAGATCCCATTGACTACGGCGATAGCTACGAAGAAGTTCGTCCGACTACACCCTGGAATTACAGTCTGATCGTCAGTTCGGACGCCAAACTAGCCGAGCGATATACCGTGGAGAAAACCGGGAAGGTATCCAATTCCCCCTGGACTACTGAAAATGCTCCGATCCGGATTCGGACCAAAGGCCGTCGTATTCCTTCCTGGGGCTTGTACAATGACATGACCGGTCCCATTCCGTACAGCGTAACGTACAATCTGGAGTACGGACCCGAGGAGGAAATCATTTTAATTCCCTACGGTTGTACCCGCCTGCGAATCGCCCAGTTTCCGGTAACCGGGGGCCGTTAACGAAAAGAGCCGTGGAAATTGATTCCACGGCTCTTTTTTAGGAGTGAAACTTACTTCAGGTGAGCCCGAAGCATCCAGGCAATTTTTCGTGTTTTTCCATCAGGCCGGTAATGAAATCGCTCGTACCGGCGTCTTTATGGGCATCGGCGAAATCGTCGACATTACCCCGCAGAAATTCGATGATGCTTTCGTGGTCGCCCAGCAGCTTGTGAATCCAGCTGCGGCTGTCGTTTCCGCCACCGTCGGCTTCGGTCAGGTGCGTCAGTTGCAGGAATTCCTTCATCGTACCGGGAGCGTAGTGGCCGAGTTGACGAATACGTTCTGCCAGTGAATCGACGATCTCCGCGGAATCTTTGTACAATTCTTCGAAATACAGGTGAACCGAGTGGAAGTCCATCCCTTCCAGGTTCCAGTGAGCATTAAGGGTTTTGGTATAGACCAGGAATTCGTCTGCCAGAATTTTAGCTAATTCATGGGCTACTACAGCCCGGTTTTCTTCTGAGATGCCAATGCTAGTTTTCATAAGGAGTAATTTAAAAAGGTGAACTGTTGATAAAGACTCGAAAAAGCAGCAATTGTTTAGTGTTCAAAACAGATTAGAATCCGTCTTAATCCAAAGAGGCATGGGCCGGAAAGGTCATCATTTTTCGGGAATCTTGGAAAGGGTAAAGCACAAAATTCTACGTCCTAACCAAGCCTCCTGAACCAACCCAGCCCAGGTTACTGCTTTTTCGAAACCCAGTTCGCGGCCCTTTGCCACAACTCTTTGGGGCTGGTTTCTGGATCGAGTACCGTTTGAAAAACTCGCCCTTGCCCGAATGTATAGACCCAGGCCAGGGGCGTAGACTTGCTTCGTACGATCACCTCAATCGGTTCCGTCCCTTTTAACTGAAAAGCTGCCTTGCTCCGAAAGGAGGGAAGTCCTTTAGTAAGGGGATGTGACTCCTGTTTTACGCGTTCATCCACCCGAAAATCCGTTATCTTTTCCCGACGAAACAATTGCGAATACGCTGCCCAGCCCGAGCGAACCGTGGTATCGGTTTTGGCCCGAAAGGCTAAGGCCAGCAAGCCGCCACCCTTTTGAACGTACTGTTCCAGAGCTGCCTTGGAAGTACGGTGGATGCCATTGGTATCGGGGCGATCAAAAGCCAGAAATCCGTAGTCGCTGAGGTCGTAGGTCGAGAGATCATTGAGGTCCGTACAAACATCTACCAGAAGTTCCGGATCTTTTTCGAGCGTCTGCTGTAAGGAGGATTTTGTTTTTTTATCGTGAAAGAGAAGGGCTTTTTTCGATCGGTGGTACGTAAGCTCCGTAACCTGAGCATCAGTATAAAAGCTCGCATCCACGCCAGTCGCGGGTACTTCTGCTCCGGCGGCCCAAACGAGTCCATTCAGGAGCAGTTTACGGTAATCCGGATTTTCCCAGTTCGTATAAAAGTGATTGAAAGTGGCACAGAAACCGCGGCCCCCGTCAACCCGCTGCAAAGCCCAGGCAACCAGATTCCCCTGCTCAGGCCGTCCCTGTAGGGCAGGTACTTCCATAAGGGGCGTCAAACGTGCGTCATTTTCCCGGAAACGCAGGTTGTAATAAAACTCATCGTTGATACGAAAGGGCTTCACACCCCGGCTGATGGGGTGCTCGGGCGAAGGCAGGCGAACGTCCGCTTCCAGGATTTTGAGGGCGGAATAGGTTCGGTACTTTCCCGTCGCGTCTTCCCAGTCATAGTAACCGCCCGTCCACTCCAGCAGTTTCTGACCATAGGCATACGAAGCAAAGTTAGAGAAATGTAATAAAGCCAGACTACAGCCCCGCTTCATCTGCTTCTCCATGACCTGAATACGTTCGGGAGTCATGAAAGGGACATCCGAAAATAAATTGCCATCCCGTCCGTCCGATACGAAAAAGATCAGGTCGGCGTCGTCGAGCGTCTGTTCCTGTTCGGGCCAGCCGTGCAGGTGTACCTCCGTGCGAAGGCCCGGTACCTGACAATGGTCCAGCATGGTTTTGAGCAGACGTACGGTTTTTACGTATTCGTGCGTACCCGGCGGGTGACTTTTCTCTCCCGCAATCAGTACAATTTTACGGGAGTTACGAACGGGAGAAGAGGGCTGGCTCTGGGATGCAGAAAAACTTCCCACAAGCAAAGCCCAGGTCATACAAAGCAAATAATACCAATACATAGATCAAGAGGGTTCAACCAGTAATGGAATCAAAGCTACGGAATAATGGGCTATCGTGTACGTTAACTATCGGTTAATTGTGCGTGAGTAACTTATAAATACAGCGGTTATTGAGACGTCTAACTATAGTCGCTAATTCGGGTAATCTTGCCTTGGCTAACTTCAAAAATGCTGACACCCCGCAGCTGTAAGGTTTCACCCGCTTTCAGGCCATTGGGCAAATCCTGGGCCAGCGTCGCGTGGTAGTCGATTTCTACCGCCGCTGCCGTATTACTCAGCACCTGAAAGCGTACCGATTGTCGGCGTTCGCTGAAAAAGTGAAGCGATTGAAGAGCCAGCGTTTCAAATTCGGACTTGGACTGTGTAGCCGTAATCCCTGAGGCGTTCGAAACGTTCTCAAAAAAGATGGCCTCATCGAGCAAAGCCAGCATAGCCGGTACGTCTTTGGCATTATAGGCCGTAAGATAGGCCTGAATGATTTCTTCCATAGCGAGCATTTAGGGCAGTAAAGTAGCGATAATTTTGAGGCCTGGACAATGATTTTTCGGGAAGTCCCCAACCCAGCCTTTACTAAACAGGCACTATTTTTTCAAAGAATGTAGTTTTCGTTCACCTTTCAATGACTATGAATCTCCTACACGCAACGCCACTTGGGTTCGAAAATCCTTTTCAATCGTTCTGGATGGCTGGTTATGAATGTTCAGATCAACTCAATTGCTTCGGAAATCGGGTTGATCTGTTAACGATTTCCGGCCATTTGGATCAGTTGGATGAAGATTATAAACAATTACAGCCCTATCAAATTCGTACGGTACGCGAAGGGATTCGCTGGAGTTCCGTTGAAAAACAACCCTATCAGTATGACTGGACGGTGGTTCGTCAGATGATTGAGAAAGGCCGCCAGCAGGGTATTCAGCAGGTGTGGGATCTGTGCCATTTTGGTTATCCGGACGATCTAACGCCCCTGCATCCGCTCTTTGCCCGACGGTTTGCGGCGTTGTGCCGGGCTTTCGTTGACTTTTACCGAACCATTGATCCGGATGGCACCCTGATTATCACGCCGATCAACGAGGTAAGTTTCATTTCCTGGCTGGGCGGGGATGCCCGGGGCACTTCTCCTTACTGCGTCAAACAGGGCTGGGATGTGAAGTATCACCTGATGCGGGCCTACATTGAAGGCGTGGCCGCCATTCGTGAAATGGACGCTCACGTCAAAATCATGTCCACGGAACCGCTGGTGAATATGGTGCCGCCCCTAAACGCTACCTACGAACAGCAGCGGAAGGCAGCCCTGGCTCATCACGCTCAGTTTCAGGCCATGGATATATTGACGGGACGGACCTGCCCGGAGTTGGGCGGCTCGCCAGACTATCTGGACATTCAGGGACTTAACTATTATTACAACAATCAATGGGTCGTGAACGAGGGCAGTGGTAATACATTTCTTCCCTGGGGAAATGAAGGGAACGATCCTCGCTGGCGGCCCTTACGCAGTTTGTTCCACGAAGCTTTTGAACGGTACGGAAAACCGATCGTACTGAGTGAGACGAGCCATCCGGGGGAACACCGACCGCACTGGATTCGTTTTGTGGCCGAGGAATGTGCCGCGGCAATCGAGCAGGGTATTCCCCTGTGGGGACTGTGTTTGTACCCCATCATTGATCGTCCGGACTGGGATCATCTGGACCACTGGCATCGGTCGGGATTGTGGGATGCTGAACTCCTGCCGGGGCAATCGCCCCGCCGCGTTCTGTACGAGCCCTACGCTCAGGCCATTACTGCAAGTCAGCGATTGCTGGATGTAGCCTTTGCCCGGAAAAAAGCAGAACAACCGAGGATTTTCTAAGCAAAAGACCTTTCTTGCGTAGGTTGTTTAATGCGTGCCCAACAAAGCCTCATCACCTATTTTTCGTATCCGCATGAAAGTTCTTTCCCTGTTAGGTCTCGCTTCTTTGACGGCTTTCTATTCTTGTGAACAGAGGGCCTGTATGTCGCCGCCTCCCACGTATCAATTTGCGTTTGTAAACAAACAAGGATCAGCTGCTTTAGATAGCATCCGGGCAATGCAAGTACGCTTGACGTATAAAGATGCTTCGGGGATGGAACAGACGGTTGCCCCCGAAGACTTCAAAGTCATTGCGTCGAAACCGTACGGCGTCGTTTTTGAATCTTCCTATGCTTTAATTGAAAATCCAAAACCGCAAACCCGTCTGTATACGGTCACCTTTGGGACGGAATCATTGGGTCGGCTTCAGCTTACCAGTAAAAAAAATACTACCCAATGTAATACTTGGATGAACCTCAGCGAAGCCCGTTTTAATGAGCAGATTTTAAGCCGGGGCGAAGAGGTAAACTATCTGATTCAACTTCCGTAACCAAGCGTCAGGATAGAAATGAGTCAAGGGATTGTCGCTGAGTTACCTATAGGGATGAACGTCACCGCACATTCTTTTAAATACGGATGGGTAAGGGGTCAAATTTAGGGTAATTTAGTACCCTGTTTCCTAGATAAAAGTGCTAACCGCTGTAGAGTCATTCCCTTTATTGGAAGTGATTCTACAGCGGTTATTTTCATCTATCTACTTAACATTTTCTTTTCAGTGTACTGATCGTCAGGGGTCGGGTGCTTCTTGATTTGGTAACATTGACGTAATGACCAGATAACCTTGAAGGTCTAAACTTGCGGCTGTTTTTCCAAAATCACTACTCTGAAGAAAGATGAATGAAAAGAAAGCTTACGGCTCCGTAAGCCCCGCTACCTCATTGTTCCCGGTGCTGTTGAAGCGTTTTGGAATGTTGGCGGGTCTGTATGCCGTGTTGCTGGGCTGGGGCTCACAGGTCCAGGCCCAAAGTACTCCGCTTACCCTGAAAGGTTCCGTCATTGATCGCACCAGCAATGAGCCGCTGCCGGGCGTTGCCATTTCGGTGAATAACAAGGCTGTTGACCTGACGAATGCTCAGGGTAAGTTTCAGTTGCAGGTAGAGGCGGGCAGTACCATCGGTTTTACTTTTATCGGCTATCAACCCCACCAGTTCAAAGCGGAGAAAAATGATGCGAACCTGACCGTCTACTTAGAAAATGGGCAGAAGGATTTAAATGAAGTAGTCGTAACGGCCCTGGGTATCAAACGCGAAGAAAAAGCCCTGGGTTACAGTGTTTCTACGATTAAAGAAGACCAGCTGACGCAGGCCATGCCCAATAACTGGTCGGACGCCTTGAAAGGAAAAGTGGCGGGTCTGAACATTCTCCAATCGGGTTCCGGACCTTTAAATTCAGCCCGGATCAACCTTCGGGGCGACCGTTCGCTGGATCCTAATAAAAACGAAGCTCTGGTTGTCATTGATGGCGTACCGATGATCAATGGGAAGGTAAGTTCCGGCGTCGATCAGGCGTACGGAGCAGGTGCCAGTGGAGCGGATAAAGACATCCCCATTGACTTCGGGAATGGTTTGGGCGACATCAATCCCGATGACATCGAGAGTGTTACCGTACTGAAAGGAGCCGCCGCTACGGCCCTGTACGGGAGCCGGGCCGGGAATGGTGCCTTGATCATCACCACGAAATCGGGCAAGCGGAAGGGCAAAGGGGTAGGCGTAACCGTCAATTCCAATTTCAGTGTCAATGATGTACTCCGCTGGCCGGAATACCAATATGAGTACGGACAGGGAAGCGGTGCAAAGTATTACTCGTACGGTCTGTCGCCGGATGGATCGAATACGGGCTCCACGTCAAGTGCCTTCGGCCCGAAATTTGATGGCCAGGAATATTTTCAGTACGATCCGGTGGTGGAAGGCCAGTCACCCGAACGTCGGCCCTGGCGTCCGTATAAAGACAACATCAAAGGTTTCTGGCGTACGGGTCATACTTTCACTAACAACGTTGCCGTGGAAGGGGGCGGGGAGAATTACTCAGCCCGGGCATCGCTAACCTATACTAACAACGAGTGGATCATGCCCAATACGGGTTTTGACCGGCTGGTCGCTTCGCTTAACTCCAGCGTTTCGCTTTCCAAACGGCTTAAGCTGAATACGAAACTGAGCTACACCAGCAAAACCAGCGATAACCTGCCGGGTACGGGTTACAATAACCAGTCGATTTCGTACTTCATGATTTTCCAGAATCCGAACGTCGATCTGGCCTGGTACGAACCCCGCTGGAAAAAAGGGCAGGATCAGATTCAGCAGATTCACCCTTTTAGTTCTTTCATCGAAAACCCGTACCTGATTGCGTACGAGATGACGAACAGTTTGAACAGTACGAACATCATCGGGAACATTCAGGCGACGTATACGCTGTCTCCGAAGTGGGAATTCATGATTCGTTCGGGTCTGAATAGTCGGCAGGATCGTCGCGAACAACGCCGTCCCTGGAATACCTCCAACTTCCCGCAGGGTTACTATAAACAGCAGGACGTAGCATTTTTGGAATCAAACACCGACTTTCTGGCTACTTACAAAAGCAAACTGACCCGAACGATTGACCTGACCGCCTCCGTAGGGGGTAACCGCATGAGCAGTGACGTCAAGCAGAATAATGCCGTCGCTCGCGGACTGCTGTTACCCGGCGTCTATAAACTTTCGAACGCCCTGGAACAGCCCATTGCGGATAACACGCTGATTCAACGGAAAATCAATAGCGTATACGGATTGATCAATCTGGACTGGCAGAACAAGATCTTCGTGGATATTACGGGTCGTAACGACTGGTCCTCGACGCTGCCCGCTGGCAACAACTCGTACTTTTATCCCTCGGTCAGTACGAGCTACGTACTGAGCGAACTCATGCCCTTACCCACGGTGATTTCCTTTGCCAAAGCCCGGCTTTCCTGGGCTCAGGTGGGGACCGATACCGAGCCTTACCGCATTGCCAAGTACTACGACAAGTCGCCTTTCCCAGGCTCGGCAAATTCGCCCTCCATCCTGTACAACGGGACGCTGAAGCCCGAGATTTCCACTTCCTGGGAAGCGGGACTGAACGTGTATCTGTTCAAAAAACGCGTCAATGCCGATGTGAACTTTTACTCGAATACAACGGTCAATCAGGTACTAACCGTACCGATGGACATTACGACGGGTTATAGTTCGGCCTTCATCAATAGTGGCAAAGTACAAAACCGAGGGGTTGAAGTGATGCTGAGTGTACAGCCCGTTCAGTCGAAAAACTTCAACTGGACCTGACGGGAACGTGGTCGAAAAACCAAAATCGCATTCTGGCTCTGAGTAACGACATGGAAAGCGAACAGCAGATCATTGCCTCCAGCGGTAATGCTTCGATCATTGCTACCAAGGGCGGTAGTACGGGCGACATCTGGGGGTTTGGTCTGGTACGGAATCCGGAAGGACAGGTAGTTTTTGACGCGAAAACGGGCTTGGCTCTTCGGCCGTCGGACATTACGAAAATTGGCAATGCGTACGCCGACTGGCGGGGCGGTCTGCAAAACGAGTTTTCGTATAAGAACCTCCGTTTGAACGTTCTGCTCGATGGTCAGTTTGGCGGCATCGTGTACTCGCAGACGCACCACAAGATGTCCGAACAGGGTAAACTCAAGCATACCCTGGCGGGCCGGGAAACGGGCACTATCGTTGGGCAGGGCGTAATCCGGAATGCGGATGGTTCTTACGCTCCCAACACCACGCCGGTGGCGATTTCGACCTGGTACGGTGATTACTACCGCCGGGCCAACGTGGAGACCAATAGCTTTGATGCTTCGTATTTGAAACTTCGCGAAGTACGACTGGAGTACAATCTGCCCCGTGGGTTGGTCAACCGCTGGAAACTCTCGGCGGCAAGCATCGGCTTCTTTGGTCGCGACCTGGCCATGATTTCGAAGTTTCCCATTTTCGATCCCGAAACGGCTTCACTCAATGGGGCTACCATCGTACCCGGCGTAGAGATGGGCCAGTTGCCCACGCCGCGTACCTGGGGTGTTAACTTAAATCTTAAGCTGTAATTTTTATTTCGACGAAACAGCGATGAAAAAATACATTCTCTCTTTACTGACCCTGGGATTACTGACCACTGCCTGTACCACGGGTTTCGAAGACTCAATACCGATCCGAACCGCATTGATCGCGTCACGCCGGGTAGTTTGGTTACGCCGATTGTGTATGGCATGAGTACGTACTTTACCGTACGCAACAGCGATTTTACCAACCAGTTGATGCAGGTCAGCTTACCCTATGCCCAGAATAGTGAAGGCTATGGCGTACACCATTACAACGTAAGTGAAACGGCGGGGAATGGTACCTGGAATACTTGCTACACCTGGCTGCGTAACGTGCGTGAAATGAAAGAAGCCGCCGAAATTTATCAGCAACCCATCTATCAGGCGGTCGCTACGACGCTTGAGGCGTACATCGTCGGTATTCTGACGGATTCTTTTGGCGACATCCCGTACACGGAAGCACTCAACGCGGAGGAAGGCCTCAGCCAGCCCGTTTTTGATGAGCAGAAGCAGGTATATGCTACACTGATTACCAAACTGGAAGCAGCTAATAAAACCTACAAGGAAAGTGGTACGATGGTGGGCAACGATCTGCTGTACGGGAATGACAAGAGCAAATGGCAGAAATTCAATAATTCACTTTTACTGCGAATGCTGCTTCGGACGAGCAAAAAATCCGATTTCAATAGCTTTGAACGCCTGAAAGCTATTTTAGCGAATCCGAGCGAATATCCCATTTTCACCAGTAATGCCGACGCTGCTTTAGTTAAAATTACAGGCTTGGCTCCGTATGATTACGCCTGGGGTCGTCGGCAGGATTATACGAACGCCGAGGCCATGAGTGCCTTTTTCATTGATCTGTTGAATGAACTGGAAGACCCCCGCCGACCGCTGTTTATGACGACCGCCCGACGCGTGGAAAACGGAAAAGAAACCAACATCGGATACAAGGGCATTGTCAGTGGGCACAACCCGACCCGCAATGAGCTGAAGGTCGATTACGAACCCAGTACACCCAATGCCGATTTAATGGTACACACCACGCTGGGTACGGAAATCATTGAAGTGATCATGTCGTACGCCGAGGTGGAGTTTATCAAAGCCGAAGTAGCTCTGCAAACGGGCGATCAGGCGGCGGCTAAAACAGCGTACGAAAAAGGAGTAGCCGCGGCCATCACGCAATGGAAAGGCGGCGTATTCCCAGCCACGTATTTCAATAATCCGAAGGCGGCATTTAACGGTACGCTCGAACAGGTACTGACCCAAAAGTATCTGGCCTTGTTTTTCAACGATTACCAGCAGTGGTTTGAGTACCGCCGGACGGGTTTTCCCAAATTACCCAAAACGCAATATATGCTCCACGATGGCGTAATGCCCACGCGATTCATGTACCACAATGATGTACGGCGATTCAATCCTCAAAATTATAAAGTTGCCGCCGAACGGATCGGTGGAGATAATGTGATGACCAAAGTCTGGTGGGAGAAGTAATCCCGAGTAACGAGACCGTGAAAGGAGCCGATTTTCTGAATGTTCAGAAAACCGGCTCCTTTTTTGTCAGTAATTATGTGCCTGATTAAGTAGAATGAACTAGGGTCATCAGAAAGGCTTCTATTGTTACTACAATACATTGCAACTATTACTACAAGACTTTACAATAAATACTACAGAATTTATCTAATAAACAGCCATAGTTTCGTGACGTCAAATTTATACGTTCAAAACCATGGTATCGTTTCCGCCGGATGCTCGCCTGTTCTTCTATTCTACTATTCGAAAACGTTCGGGATTTCAAAGGATACCTCTGCACCTGACGACTTGTTGATCAGGCTTCTCCCAAAAATCAGTTCATCCCTTCTCCAGTAAACCAGCGGTGCACCACCGTACTGGACGGAATCTGCTTTGCTTATACACGACCTAGTACTTCACCACTCTATTTATCAACTATAACTTATCTATGTTTATGAAAAAAAGAATACTCTTGGGAATCATGTTGTCAGCGGGTAGCTTTTATGCTGCACAGGCTCAGGTGAAAATTGGAGCGAATCCGACTACCATTCAGAGCAGTTCATTACTTGAGCTGGAAAACGAAGCGGCCAGTGGGAATAACCAGCGAGGTTTACAGCTTCCCAGCGTGGCTCTGACCAATACCACTACCTGGGCCCCTCTGGCAGGATCACCCGCTCCCGGTATGACCGTCTATAATACAAACGCTGACCTGGCTGGTGTACGAGCCAGTGGGGTTGGAGCGTACGTATGGTCGTCAACGAATGGCTGGAATCCCATTACTGACTGGTCACTGGGCGGTAATAACATCAGTGCCAATCAGGTTTTAGGCACTAACAACGCTCAGAATTTAAACATTCGGGCCAATGGAGCCAACCGTATTTCCATTAGTGCAGAAACCGGGCAAACCCTATTTGGGGGAGCTAGTATGGCCGTACCACGTCTGTACATCGCCCGGCCCGCCCCGGGAACGGCCATTCCAGGGCTGTACGTAGAAAACTCGACGGGATTTAACTCGGCACCGGCATCTAACATTGTCGTAGGTAATGCGGCGGGCAATTCATTTAAAGGAATGTATGGTTTTGTAAGCGGTGGTTACGACCAGGTGACGGCTGGACAGGTTACCGCGGGTATATCGTACCGAAGTAACGGCACCCTGAGTCTGGGCGTTGCGGCGGAACCTTATGCCCCTGGCGAAGCTGCGGCCGATAAACTCATCGTCACGAGTGCCGGAGACGTAACCGTAAGCCAGGGAAATCTAACGGTAAACGGAGCGATTCGTTCGCAAGTTACCCGGGTGGCTGTTACGAACAACGTAGCAGGTGGGGCAGCCGGTGCACCCACAGAACTAAGCAATACGGCTTCCTCTTACATCAGTCTGGCCCCAACGGCGGCAGCCAGTGCCTATCAGGTCCCCGCTGCCGGAGCTAACGCGGGATTGATGCTGATTATTAAAAACAACACTTCCGTAGCAGCTACGCTGAGTTCAGCGGGCGGACGCTTTGTGGTAGCCAATGTGGGCAATTTGACCTACACGCTGGATCCCGGAGCAAATATTCGGGTGATTACCCTCATCTCCGACGGTAGTAACTGGCAGATCACGGCTATCAATTAAGTTTCACCCTTTACTTATCGGATATGAACATACGATTAGGGGGTATACTGCTAGCCCTGCAGATCGCATCGCTACCGGCTCTGGCCCAGGTTGGGCACGAAGTCTATAGTAACCCCACGCTACAGGCGGCCAACCGAAATGCCAACGCGAACGTAGCTGACTTTTCAGACTATTTTCGGGTAAATGCCGGGGCTACTTATACGAACATCGGGAGCATTTACTGGCTAAATACCAATACGACCGGTACGTTTATCAGCAATGGTCTCTATACGACCGGTGCAACGGCCACGGATTATTTCGGGAATGGTACGGCTCGACAGGCCATGGAAATTAATGGTAGTTTGGCTCCGCTTTTCAACAATCTGGTTTTTCAGAATGGAGCCATGAACATTGCTAATTCCGACGGAATCACGGTGAACCGTACCTTGACGCTAACCAATGGCATTACGACTACGCAACGGAATAGTCCTCTGGCGAATAGTATTCGGGTCAATACGGCAAGTGCCGGAGCCATTACCGGCGATTTTAGTGACACCCGCCACGTGGATGGTTACGTTTCCCGGGTCATGAATGCCAATACAACCTATGACTTTCCCGTAGGGAATGCGGGCGATTATCGCCCCCTGACGTACCGCCCGACTGCCGCCGCTACTTTCGTATCGGTTGCCTATCAGCAGGGAACCCCGTCGCAGGGAGTGACCAGCTTAGGTACGGGCGTTTTTGGCGGTAAGTACGGTCGGCAGCTGGCCCGTAGCCGCGGCCGTACCCGGAGCAGTGACCGTTTCGATTCCGGATGTAACTGATTTTGCTGCCACGCCGGATTTGCGACTGGTAGGATGGAACGGTACGCAGTGGGTGAACCTGGGGCAGACCGCCACGGGTTCAACGGAAGGCAGTACGTTAAGTGGGACCATTCCCGCCAATGCAACTATCACGGCTCTTGGGATTGGAAGCGTCAGCGAGGCTTTGCCCGTAACGCTGGGTCGGTTTGACGTCAAATTGGAAGGTCAGATAGTGCGGGTGTCCTGGGACACGCATAGCGAAATCAACAATGATTACTTTGAAGTAATGCGGAGTACGAATTTGCAGGACTGGCTGCCCCTGGGCCGCGTGAAAGGTCAGGGGACTACGCAAACCAAGCATTCGTACACGTTTGTTGACGAAAAACCCCTGGGCGGTATTTCCTACTATCAGTTACGTCAGGTTGATTTTGATAAAACAGTCCATACGTCACCCGTTCGTTCGGTAAACAATCCGCTTGCTCAACAGCAGGCAGGGCAGGTGAGCGTTTATCCCAATCCAGCCAATAACAAAGTGGTAGTAAAAATTCCACAAGTCAGTAAGGAGGTTACCGTTCAGTTGTTTAATGCTTCCTGGCAGCACACGAACGTACCGGCTGTTCTGAGGGATTCGAATTATGAACTGGACGTAACACAATTAACGCCTGGATTATATTTTCTGCAGATAACGGCTGGACAAGGTTCGCAGAGTGTCCAGAAACTTCTGATCCAGCATTAAATACGTATTGACGTATGTGCTGGCAAAACCCATCGCTCTGATTTTTAGGGGTGATGGGTTTTTATAGTTTTACGTGAGCTATGATTCACTCACAATTTTTGAAACAGGAGTAACGGAATCGGGTGGGGAAGGAGAGAGGAATCGTTGCGGATCTAATTTTGTAAATTATTACTTAACATAATCCAAGTTATATAACACAATGTATATTCCTAGTAAAGGATGACTGGAAAAGTAAAGTTTCGTTACAAAACTTTACTTTTCCAGTCATCCACTGAACCTCTATTGTGTATTACTCTTTACGTCTTAATGTAGTATCCGTAAAGATTTCATTCTTTATTTCCGAAGATAATTCAAGGAATCGTTCATACTGTTTAAGTACGTCCGCAATCACTTCCTTTTCGGTGAAGTATTCGATATTATAGCCGGGACGGTTATCTCCAAAAAAAGTCTCAGGAATGTAGGATTGCGTGCCCCGAACACCCGGGATATTTTTTTCAGCAACTAGCGAGGTAGAGATGGTCTTCAGTTGGGTACGTACGCCATAGGTAAAATTTTCAATCGATTCATGCTCGATAGTCAGGGCAATCTCCCTTGGATTTTCCTTTTTATGAACCGCCGTAGAAATTCGCTGGCTGTTGAATTCAGAAGCCAGTTCCTGTAAAGCGGGCTCTACCGTTTGCTCAATGAAGGTCTCCACGTAAGATTGATCTTTAAAGGAAAGGATGCGTTGCAAACGCTGCTTCCAGAATTCACCCGACCAGTTGCGAGCGGACGGAGAAAAGGATTTCGAATAATAATAGCTGTCTACCAGTAGTCCCTGAAATAAACTGTAACAAAACAGGAGCATGACTATTGAAAAAGGCAATGCCGTAATCAAGGTCATGGTTTGCAGGGATTGCAGGCCCCCCGCATTTAGCAATACCAAAGCCACCAGTGCCAGTAATATGCCCCAGGCCACCAGTTGCCATTTGGGGGACCGGGCTGCATTGGCCGTTGAAATACTGTTCATTACGAAGATGCCCGAGTCCGCTGAGGTGACAAAGAAGACAAAAATGAGGAAGACCGCCAGACTACTGGTGAGTCCACTGGCTGGAAAATAGTTTAGGAATTGAAAAAGTAGCTCGTCGGTCTTGCTTACGATAGCCGTTAGCGATCCGTTTGCCACATTGCGATCCAGCCAGGTAGCACTATTTCCGAATACGGTCATCCACAGAAAATTGAAGGCGGTCGGAATCAGTAGCACGGCAATGATAAATTCACGGATCGTCCGGCCTTTGGATATTTGTGCAATGAACAGACCTACGTAGGGTGACCACGAAATCCACCAGGCCCAGTACAGAATGGTCCATCTGAAATACCAGGGTTGAACCGAAGGCTCGTAGGCGTGCGTATTGAAGGTGAGGCTTAAAAACTGGTTTAAATAATCCCCCACTCCTTCCGATAAAGAACCGAGCAAAAATACGGTCGGACCTGCAATCAGAATAAAGAGCATCAGGAGTACTGCACTGAAGATGTTGAGCTGACTCAAAAATTTGACGCCTTTGTTGACGCCTGAGGTAGCTGACAAAATGGAAATCGTCATAATCGCAATAACGATCGCCACCTGATAACTAAAACTTTTTTCCGGAATGATGCCTAGTTCGACCAACCCTGCATTAAGCTGAATGACTCCAAAGCCTAAGGTAGTTGTAATGCCAAAAAAGGTGCTGCACAAAGCAAACGTGTCAATAGCATTACCTGCCACGCCATTAATCCGGTTTTTAAGAATCGGATAAAAGCAGCTTCGAAGCGAGAGCGGTAACTTATAGCGATAGGTAAAGTAAGCCAGTGATAAGCCCACAACACCATAAATGGCCCAGGCATGAATACCCCAGTGAAAAAATGTGTACAGTTGAGCGTCCTTGGCCCGTTTTATTTCGCTATACTCTGCAAACGTTGGGTCAGAGAAATGGGCAAGGGGTTCTGAAACGCTAAAATACATCAGACCAATGCCCATGCCAGCGGCGAAAAGCATGGATATCCAGGAAAGAATGAGTATTCGGGCACCACGTCATCATCTCCCAGGGTGATCGAGCCATATTTACTAACGACGAGAGCCAGCAGAAAAAAGACAAATAAAGTAACCGACCAGACATAGACCCAGTTCAGGTTAATAAAGATCCAGTCCTGAATTTGCCCTAAAATGGAGGCCGTTGAATCCGGGAAAAAGCTGGAAACGAACGTAACAAACAAGATAAAGAGTAAACTAGGCAGAATAATCCCTTTGTGAAAGGTAGTCTGAGCTAAAAATGAGGACAGCCTGCTCATGGGTGAATAGTTTTATATGCTTAGGAGTTGATATACAAAGAACTTGTTTTGATACGCTTTGTTCTTTCAATACCTCATACTCGGCGTATCACGAAGAAAGGGTATCTTTTTCGATAGCGACCATGAGTTGAATAGTTTTACTTTTGACCCGGCTAAGCAGCCACTTTTCCAGGCGTTTTCGCTCAGCCAGTGAATGACGTCTCCTCATCCGGGCATACATTACGCGTATCGTATTCGGTTTTACCGGCGTAACAGCTGCTGGAGTAGTCGCCTGAAACCGGAAAATGCCCTGGTATTTCAAAGAAGCGAAGTAAGAAATGGAAAGGTTAGAGGGCTTACGCAAAAAGTGAAAGGCAACCCATTATTTTTCTCTAATTGGAATCGATGTCTTTAGGGAGAAGTCTGGCTTTATCAGTCGCTTGCTACCTTCGCTTCAGGAAAGCTGAAATTTTAAATGTCAGGGCATAACCAGCAGACCCGCTCCAGAGTTATCCATTACTACAATTCATTACCACTAATCCATGAGTAAAGCCCCTATTGATAGGTTCATTCAGCCCGTAAGTACATTCATTCATCAGGAGTATACCAGCGGCATCGTCTTGTTTCTAAGTGTGATAGCCGCTTTGATCTGGGCTAATTCGCCGGGGGCGGAGTCCTATCATCATACCTGGGAAACGCCCTTTGCACTAAGCTTCGGTGCTTTTTCTTTTAATTATCCCCTGCATATCTGGATCAATGATGGACTGATGGCCATCTTTTTCTTTGTCATTGGTCTGGAGCTCAAGCGGGAGTTTATGGCGGGTGAGCTTTCTACCTTAAAAAAAGCGTCTCTGCCGATGGTGGCCGCTCTGGGCGGCATGCTCGTGCCCGCCTTAATTTATGTGTTGTTTAACTACGGTCTGCCCTCCCTTCACGGCTGGGGCATCCCTATGGCCACTGACATTGCTTTTGCCCTGGGGCTGCTGTCCTTATCCGGTAATCATATTCCGTCTTCGGTGAAAGTATTCTTATCTGCCTTAGCGGTAGCCGATGATTTGGGAGCCGTGCTGGTCATTGCGTTCTTCTATACCGCTAAAATCGACTTCGGGTTTCTCCTGATTGGCTTCGGTTTTCTGGGAGTTCTGCTGGCGGGAAATCTACTCGGTATCCGGCGTAGTCTGTTTTACTTGATTCTGGGGATTGTTGTTTGGGGCTGTTTTCTGTTTTCGGGCGTTCACGCTACCATTGCCGGCGTACTCGTAGCCTTTACGATCCCGGCCCGCACGCGAATCAATGAGCAGGAGTATTTACAACAAATTAATCCCGCGTTAAACACTTTGAAGTAGCTATTCCCTTGCACGGACCTTTGATGACTGCCGATCAGCACGAGATTATTGAAGAAATAAAGGGACTAAGTTTGGATGCCCAGACGCCGCTGCAAAAAATTGAACATACGCTGCATCCTTACGTAGCCTTTCTGATTATGCCGCTGTTTGCTCTGGCTAATGCGGGTATGCACATTGGCAGTACTTTCTTTTCAGAGCTGATGAATCCTGTAAGTGCCGGTGTAGGCGTGGGTTTAGTGCTGGGAAAATCAATCGGGGTGTTTGGCTTTACCTATGTAATGGTCAGGCTCAAGCTAGCCGATTTACCAGCTCTGGTGAACTGGAAGCACGTGACAGGGGTAGCGTTACTAGCGGGCGTTGGCTTTACCATGTCCCTTTTTGTGTCCAACTTAGCCTTCTCGGATGCCGAACATGTAGATGCCGCCAAATATGGTATTCTGCTGGCTTCTCTTCTTTCAGGTACCGCAGGTATTACGTACCTGCGTTCGTTAGCGAAAGGTCAAAAAGACTCGATACCAAGCTTTTAGTACGGATCATACTAGCAGAAATCTAACGCCTGCGTGAGGGAATGGATGTGCAAAAACTCGAATGAGGCAAGCGAAAGAATTCAGAAAAAGATCTGTTGCTAAGGCCGTTGAAATGCATCAGTACTTCGAACTGCTCGAAGTACTGCTTTTTTATAGCGTAATCAGAACGGGTAATTTCCTCACTTGTTACCCTACTAAACGATTGGCAACGAAAGGTTTCTTTCGTTTGTCTAATTAGCAGGAAGGTATCAACGCCCTTCATTAGCAAGGTCTGAAGGCAGCATTACGTCGTGTTTCAGTGGCAGCTGGGGTATAAAAAGATACACTACCTGATTTGTTGCAGTAATTAAAACAGAAGATTGATTTGCTGGGGTAGTTAAAGTTACGTTAGCCTTTGTTATTCATAAAATTTTGAAAGAATACTAAAATAAATACCAATACATATAAAACTACCGAAACCCCAAAGCATGGTTTTTATATAAAACTTCATATCCTGTTTTCTGGTCTCACTATTAGCGTCGACTTCTTCATCTGACACTCCTTTAAAAAGATAGTATTTGGCAAATACATAATAAATAGCAATGATAAACAGGACAATACCAAAGACAATGAATGAATTAGCCTGACCTCGGCTTTCTTTATTAAATTGAATATAATTGCCAAAAATAAAGCTTATGATTGCAAGATAATGAAGAAGATAGGTAAATGGGAAAACCAAATTCACATGTTCGATTGAATGATTAGCTCCCGGTACCTTCCTTAAGGTGTGAGCATATCCTCTTCTTAATTTGTTGACATTTTCTATTGAAATAAGAGGCATTTTCATATCACGATTTTTTATCAGCAGGACTACTAATTTCCAGGGATCACATTTTACTGATTATAAATATAAGGGTTGAAATGCTATGACTTAATCCAGAACTGTCAACTATTTTTAGTGTAATACATCCAAGAAAGCATACGGTTACAGAAATAGTCTTACTAGAAGTACTCATAAAGAATGTTCATTTCCAGAGACAGAAGACGTATTTAATTCGCTGGAAGAAAGCTGGTAGATAAACTTACGATCGGACTGAATCTGTTTCTCGACAAAGCCATGTTCGACGAGCCAGTTCAGGGCCTGGTATACGGCACCAATGCTGATTTGAAAATGGTTTTTCTTAAGTAGTAACCAGACCTGTTCGGCATCCATGCTTTCGTGGATCCGTTCGAGTACCGTAGCTACCTGATTTCGTTTAATAGACTTCCGGATGCCCCGTTCCATGCAGTACGCGTCAATCCGATGGTTAATACTATGCATCTGTTACCAGGAAAAAGGCGGCAGGCCATCTTTTCAATGACCTGCCGCTAAACATATCATAAGAGGCTTAGGGAGCGACATCGAAGGTGAGCGTTGCACAACGCCAAACCGACTTATAGTCTTTGCCCTGCAGTTGACCCTGCTCCTTTTCCGTTTTAGAACCTTCCACGTAGTACGTTCCCGGCCATAGCGGCGTAAACTCGGCTACACCCTGAGCGTTCGTCACTACCTGACGGCTCCAGCCGCTGGGCGAATGAACGGAGATATAGATTTTCTCGGAAGGCGTATTTTTAAATACACTTTCCAGTGAAACCGGCTTGCCTACTTTGAAGGGCTTGCCCTGAGCCAAGGCTACAGTCAGTTCGTTGGGAGTGGCAGACTTGCCGCTGGCTTTACCAACCGTGACGGTAGCCGTTGCGTTAAACTGGTATTTGGTAGTGCCACCCAGTTCTTTGGCTTCGTGACCAACGGCCAGCGTATACACACCGTCCTGCGTTGGGGTGAACGTAGCTGTGAAATGATCGTCAGCGGGGTTAACCGAAAGTTTGGTTTTGGTCTGATCGGGAGCAACCAGCCAGAGACTGAATTCTTTGACGTCGGAATACCAGTCCGCTACTTTTTCCGGCGTTTCACCCGGCTCAGCGTAGCTGATTTTGACGGTCTGAGCCTGACCTTTTTTTCCAACGGCGGGCGTTTGCAACCAAAGGGCGTGAGCGAATGCACTGCTGAGGCTCAGACACAGAGCCAGCGATAATAGCGTAGCTTTTAATTTCATACAATATTCGGTAGATAACAGTAAATAGGGCTTGTTTGCGTACAGGAAAAAAGATGATCAGCGGCCGCTTTTCTTCGTTTCAGGAGCCAAAGTACGTATCTATTTATAATGAGTCCAAATAAAAATTATAATTATAGCTAGCGTGCTGATTCTAAATCCTTTCTGAATTGGGGTGTAAGGCCGGAAAACGAACACTCACAACCTGAATTCAGGAAAAGTGCTTCAGAGGTTGTTTTAATCTGTTCTGAAAGGAATACGCGATTGAAAGCAAGGTCAGGTCTACCCTCCTGTTGAGACGAGAAGAAAAAAGAAGAAGGGGCGTCGCGGTTCAGAGAACGGAATCACCGTACGGAGCCGATAGACCAAGTGACAGGATTCGGATTACTACAAGCCTAAAGATAGCACCGAATGTGCATTCCGTGGAAGATTGGATAAACGTACTGAGAATGGCAAAGCCAATGGCCCGCTACAGATAGATATCTACCATCTTTTGCCAGGCATCGGCCTGGTGAGCCCGGCCCTCCCAAACGTAGAATTCGTGAGCAATGCCTTTGTGGGTCAGATCGCGTTCGAGCTGGAAATTACTTTCCAGGAAGGGATCGTCGCTACCAATGACGATGACAAATTCCAGCTGACGGATTTTGGCTAGTAATTGCTCGTCGTGCAGGTTAGGTAGAAAGTGATTGGGGGTATGGTAATAGATGTTTTCGTCGTAGTAATCGTCGAATAGTCCACGGAACTCGGAGGTAGGAACCGCAAGGTTGTAGCGGCCACTGAAGGCCACCACTTTACCAAACTGCTCGGGATGCCGAAGGGCAATATTCACGGCGTGAAAAGCTCCGAAACTACAACCGTGGGAAATCAGAAAAGAACCCGGATTCAGTTTCTCCGAAAAAGGCAGTACTTCCTGTAAAATGTACGCTTCGTAGGCAATGTGCCGCTGAATACGCTCGGCGGGTGGAATACTCTCGCTGTACAGACTTTCGGCGTCAATCGAATCGACGCAGATGAGTTGTAGCCACCCTTGTTCGATTTTATCCCGAAGAGCCTCGACCAGACCCAGTTTCTCGTATTCGTAAAATCGGCCCCGACGGGTCGGAAAGATCAGGACGCGAGCTCCGGCGTGGCCGTAGACGAGTAAATCCATGTGTCGCTCTAGCACTGGACTATACCAGCCGTGTGGGTTACGAAGCATAGGTAAGGATGACAGGAAAAGCCCCTAAGTTCTCAATGATTTCTAAATCTGGTCGTATCGCTGGTATGAATAAATCATTAAAATTTCTCTACATAAGGCCGAAGCAGCTTCGTCCAGACCTGATAACCCGCCGGGCTAAGGTGTAAACCGTCCGCTTCGAATAGTTCGGGTCGGGGCCGGTGGTTCGCTCCCAGCATGGCCTGCGTCAGATCCAGAAACTTGAATCCGGGGGTTTGTTTGATTTTTTCGGCAATGAGTGCGTTGGTATACTTGATTTTCTCAATCAGATCCCAACGGGCCAGACTGGGCTTGATGGATACGTAGACGAGCGGAACATCGGGTAAATTCTTTTTCATACGTTCGACCAGCGTACAAAAGAACAGGTATACCTCTTCGGGATGTCGTTGATCACCGAGGTCATTGTCGCCCGCGTAAAAAACGATTGCCCGAGGTTTACTCGGCACGACCAACTCTTCAAAATACCAGGAGCAGGCCGCCAGGGTTGAGCCACCAAAGCCAAGATTGAGAACGGGCGTATCAGGAAAATCCTGAGCCAGCGTTGACCATAAACGAATGGAGGAACTACCGTAAAAGACAGTACGGTTTAGTTGAGCCGGGTTAATTCGTTGTTTTAATTGTTTTACTTCTTCTTCGTACCAGATCATAAAAGCTTAATGGATACAGGCCAGTCAGGGCTGTAAGAATAAATCAGTGGCTGCGACGTGCGAAGGTAAAACCCAAATTTGAACTCGGAGGTTTAAATTTTAGTAATCTCGAAGAATAATTAACGTATAGTGAAAGAGTTACACGAGCAAATTTCCAGAATTTAGGTGCAAGTCCGGAAATTTGCTCGTCTGTAATCGTTAGAGATAACGGTACGCTGAAGGCGTTAAGGATACGTGTTTTTTGAAGAAATTATTAAAGTGCGAAGGTTCCTCAAAACCCAGGCAATAGCTGATTTCGGCAATATTCCAGTTGGTATGTTTGAGCAGGGCCTTGGCTTCGCTGGTCAGTCGTTCGGTAATGTGATCGGTCGTTGTTTTTCCCGTGGTCTGCCGAATGGCTCGATTGAGGTGGTTAACGTGTACGGCTAAGTGCTCGGCAAAATCCTTGGCCGACCGCAGCTTGAATCGTTGCGAAGGCGTTTCAATGGGAAACTGTCTTTCCAATAGCTCAGAGAAAATCGCTGTAATGCGGGCATTCGCATCCGGATGCTGGTAGAGCGTTTGCGAGGGCTGAACTTTTAGAGCTACGTGAATCAGCTCGATGACGTAATTGCGAAGCAGATCGTATTTAAACCGGTAGTCCGACTGTATTTCAGCGAGCATTTTTTCGAACAAAGCACTTACCTGCTGTTCCTGAGCTTCCGGCAAAATAAAAGCCGGTTTACCGCCACTGGCGAACATGGGCATTTCGGAGAGCGGGTCCCGCATTTTTTCCGTGAAAAATGCATCCTTGAAAATGCAGAAAAAGCCCGTATAGTCTTCCGAACGCGACTCCCAGGTGTAGGGTACTTTGGGATTGAAAAACATGAGGGTCGGTCCTTCTACTTCCAGACTTTTATCGGCGTAGTGAAAGACGTTCTTTCCCCGAATCAGACTGATCTTGTAGAAATCCCGGCGGGTATATTTCACCGGAGCCCCGTGCGGGCCGTGGCAGTCTTCCAGCCGAAATACGTTGAAATGCCCTAAATTCTGTTGAAGATTGGGGGGCTGCTCATTGAATTTAGTTTGATAAAAATCTTCTAAGGTTTCAATCGTTGCCATACGCTTCGCGGGTGTTTAATTCAAATCCCTGGGGTTGATATACAGCAGCAAAAGTACAGCACATCAAATATTGAGACTTACGAAAAACAAAGGCATACTTGTAAAATTCAAACAATAGCGTCCTTATATTAACGAAGGAGCCTGACCGAAGGCTTTCTTAAAAGCAAAAGAAAAATGCGACAGATCTTCGAAGCCCACTTCCAGATAAACCTCCGATGGTTTTCTTCCTTTTTCTTTAATCAGGAAATAAGCATCCTGCAAGCGTTTATTTAAGAGCCAGCGATGCGGCGACAGATGAAAAATTTTCTCAAAATCGCGTTTGAATGTCGCCAGACTACGGCCACTCAAATACGCAAATCGATTCAGACTGACATTGAACTGGTAATGCTGCATCATAAACTCTTCCAGATCGAGCTTACCCGGTTCAGCGAAATCGAACAGAATGTCCTTTAACTCAGGTTCGGTACGCAATAGTAGTAATACCGCTTCTTTTACTTTTAAAGCAAACAGCGGATCGTCCGTCGTTCCGGGTAAGGGTAGGTAGGGCATCAGGGAATCCATGTATCCCTGGTACAGCGGGTGCGGCGATAGAGGAATGACCGCTGGAGCTCGCAGGGGTCGTTTCTGAGCGGTATATCCGTATTGCTGACTTAGGTTTACTAACGTTTTTTGATCGAGGAAAACAGAAATGGAAGTGAACTCCCCTCCTACGGGCGGATGCTTCACGAATTTCGCCAATTGATTACGGCGGCTGAAACGGAAATCGCCAGGCTTAAACTCGTACACCCGCAAGCCGTCATTAACCGTTAGTGAACCGGAAATCTGATAGCTGAATACGTGTTCGGGGATAAACTGCTCCCCGTCCCGACTGACGTTGTAGTAGCAGGAATAGATAATGCGGGAATTGGGTAGTACTTCGGACATGGCTGAATCAAAAAACTTGCTGCGTACGTGTGTACGCAACAAGTTACGGATAAGAAGGTTCGATAGAAATCCGTTTGCGAAAGGATCTTCGGCAGCAGTGTACTTTAAATGCCAACCCTTACGCTTACCCTTTCAAATACGTCTGGCCCAGTTCGCTATCCAGAAAATTCTCTGAATCGTCGTGATCCGTGGAAACGGAAACGGGTAGCCAGGCTTCAAACTCAGCCTTCCGGCGGGCGTCAGCTTCCTGTAAAATGCTGGCAGCTTCACTTCCCAGAATTAAATGTATCGGAGGTTCCGGATGGTTCACCAGATCAATCAGGACCTGAGCCGCTTTGGCCGGATCGCCCATGGGGAGGTATTGACCACTGGCGAAATAATCGGCACGCTGGCCTACGCTGGTTTCGTACCCTTCAACCGGAGTGGCGTAGGTCATGGAAGCTCCAACCCAATCCGTACGAAAGCCACCGGGTTCAACGGACGTCACTTGTATCCCGAGCGGAGCTACTTCATTGACGAGGGCTTCGGTAAAACCACCCAGTCCAAACTTAGCGGCCTGATACATGGTCAACCCAGCGGCACCCACGCGACCTCCTACGGAGCTAATTTGCAGAATGCGGCCACTGCGTTGCTTCCGCATCACGGGCAGTACAGCCCGCGTGATGGCAATGGGAGCGTACAAATTCGTTTCGAGCTGGCTACGTACCTGCTCTTCCGTGAACGCTTCGGCGGCACCGATAATCCCAAACCCCGCATTATTGACCAGTACGTCGATGCGACCCAATCGTTCCACGGTAAGCGTTACGGCGGTTTGAATTTGTTCCAGATTCGTAACGTCCAGCGTCAGGAGTTCCAGTTGATCGGGATACTGATTCTTGAGAGCCTGCAAGGATTCGGGTTGACGAGCTGTAGCGGCCACCCGATCCCCCTGAGCCAGTACGGCTTCGGTTAACTGACGACCTAAGCCACGGGAACTTCCGGTAATGAACCAAACCTTTTTCATAGCGAATGTCTGTTTATGGTTTCGATTACAAAATTCGCGGTCTGGCGTAGGGGCTGCTTTGTTAAAAAGCTCAAAGTGACTTTGCTAAAAAGCTCAGGTTTAGCTCCAGTGGGGAATGAATCAGTATTGTCGCTCAGAAGTATGCATTTGGAAAGATTGGTTTCAAAAAAGATCAGGTACTACAGTTAGTAAAAGTAGAAATAGCCGTATCCCTGAAAAAAAGCCCCGACTCCGGTGGGAATCGAGGCTTTTTCATGAAAATGAATTACGGTACTAAACGCCCGGATAATTCGGGTTTTGAGGCCGCAGATTCGGGTTGTTCAGCATTTCCTGACGCGGCAGGGGCAGTAACAGGTGCTTCTCCTGCAAGGGTCGGTTGGAATTCAGGTTTACGTGACCCACAAAATCATCGAAACCTTTCGTCTTTTCGTTGAACACTTTGCGGAGGCGAACCATATCAAACCAGGTGATACCCTCGTAGCAGAATTCGTACCAGCGTTCCCGCCATACGGCTTCCCGGAAGCTATTGGCTGAGAACGTACCCAATGCCGGCGTAGTTAACTTAGCCCGGTCGCGGATGCGTTTCAGAGCATCGTAGGCTTCCTGGTTAGGGCCGCCCACTTCGTTCTGAGCTTCAGCGTAGATGAGCAACGTTTCGGCGTAGCGAATTTGGGGTACGTTCAGGTTATTTTGCCGCGTACCGGGTACGCCCTGCGTTCCGTTGGCTGTCGTGTTGAAGTGCTTGAACACGTAAGGAGCACCCAGCGAGAACAGATCACCGCTACCGTTGGTATAGTAGTTGGTGAAGAAGTAACCTTCGCGGTCTTTGGCTCGCAAATCGCCCGTTTCGTAGGAGGCGTAGAAGGAAGCCGTAGGAACCGTACTACCCGTACCCGAAGGACCATTGTAGGTCACGGGTTTGAAGTTTGGATAGTAATTATCCATGGGGTTACTGGCTACAACGGCATTGTACTGAAGCATGAACAAATGCTCCGTCCGGTTCTTCAGTCCTTCCTGGTGAACTTCTCCGTAGGTAGAAAACAGATTGATCGTTGAGGGGTTAGCCTTGGCGTAGGTAATCACTTCCAGAGCTTTATCGGCGGCTAGCTTGTAATGCGTAGCACCCTTCCGCAACGGAAATCCAGCCATGGTCAGGTATACTTTAGCCAACTGGGTTTTAACCGCTGCCTGGTTTACGTGACCGGTCGGATCCATCCAGGGAAGTCCGGCCGATTCTGCGTACTTCAAGTCTTCGATAATCAGGTTGTAAATCTGCTCCTGCGGCGTACGGCTCGGACGGAAGTCTTCAGAGTTAATGGTCTGTGGTTTGGTAATGAGCGGAATGTCACCCCAAAGCCGTACCGCAGTGAAGTACGCCCAGGCCCGTAAAAACGGGTTTCGCCGAGTACTCGGGTTTTCTGAGCTTCGTCCATCGTAATACCGGGAACTTTGTCGAGTACCTGATTAGCCTGAGCAATCACCCGGTACAGGCCATTCCAGTAGTTGACGACGTGGGCCGTGTTTCCGTCGTGAATCAACCCGTAGAGGTTATTCAAGTCCGAGTTTTGAGCTGTTTCCGTCGTGGCGGTACCCGTCAGAGCTTCGAGCAATTGCCAGTTAGAGGAGAAGATACCCGCACTTTCACCCATAAAGCGAAGGTCGGCGTAAACCGCATTCAGACCAGCCGTCGCGTGATCCGGTAACGTATAAAAAATATCGGGGGATAAACTTGAGGGAGCTTCTTCTTCCAGGAAACTTTTACACCCCGTTGGGGCCAGTAATACGGCACTAAGAAGAGCCACCTGACCAATGGATTTGAATCTATGAAGTTTCATTTGTAACAATGTTGATACCATGGAATCCTTAAAAACCTACCTGTAAGCCCACCATATACGTCGTCGGTTTGGGATAGTTGTGCCAGATCATACCCTGCGTAAAGGCACTGCTGTTGTCACCCTGGTTGGTCGGCGTTACTTCCGGATCGCCAATGACGGGATCTTTCACCAGCAGGAAGAAGTTCTGAGCCGAGGTATAAATCCGCAGGCGGCTGAGTTTCAGCTTGCTCGTTACCGAAGCTGGGAAGGTGTAACCCAACAGGGCATTACGGCCCCGCAGGAATGATCCATCCTTGATCCAGTGGCTATCTACGTTGGTTACGTAACCCGCACGCGTTTCCCGAATTTCGGCAATTGGTGTGTTTTGGTGATCAGGTCTCCAGGCATCGAGTACCGTACGGTAGCTGTTGGCAATGGCCTGACGGTCCTCGCTGGCATGCAGGTTCATTAACATCACGTCGTTGCCAAACATATACTGTAATTCCAGCGTGAAGTCGAAGCTTTTATAGCGGAAGGAGTTCGTCATGGCACCCCAGCCTTTCGGGCTACCGTTACCGATGATTTTACGGTCAGCGTCCGTAATGGCTTTGTCGCCGTTTACGTCTTCATACTTGATATCACCAGGCAGAATGGTCAGACCGTTCCGATAGCTGGTAAACTTGGCGGCTTCTTCGCGTTCAGCCTCGCTCCAGGTACCCAGACGGGTCAGACCCCAGAAGGAACCCACGGGTTCGCCAATCCGGATGATGTTCGTCTGGTTGGTGAAGTTCGGACCACCTACGCCAAAAATGTCCGAAGGCGTAGCCAGTGAGAGCACCTTGTTTTTGTTCAGCGAAATATTGAAGGACGTATTCCAGGAGAAATTGGTCTTTTCGATGTTCACCGTGTTGACGCTGAATTCCAGACCCTTGTTTTCCATCGAACCTACGTTTCGGCGTATGGTGGCGTAACCGCTTGTGCGGGGTACGGGAGCATCCAGCAACATATCGGTGGTTTTCCGGTAGTAGAAGTCCAGTTCCATATTGATCCGGTTTTTAAGTAAACCTATTTCCAGACCAATGTCCGACTGAGCCGTTTTTTCCCAGCGAAGGTCGGGGTTAGCCAGACGGCTGATACCCGTACCACCCGCCCGTGCATCGTTGAACACCGTAGCGAAGTTGGCACTCAGCAGCGACAGCGAAGTATAGGGCGGAATTTCGGAGTTACCCGTCATCCCGAAGCTCGTCCGCAGTTTCAGATTGGAAAGAATCGTGTTGGATTTCAGGAATTGCTCTTCAGACACCCGCCAGGCGAAGGCAGCCGAGGGAAAGAAGGCAAATTTGTGGTTTGCTCCGAATTTCGATGAACCATCGGCCCGACCCGTAAAGGTGAACAGGTATTTGTCCATGAAGCCGTAGTTGATCCGGCCGAAGTACGAATTAAAGGCATTCCGTGATGCTTCCGATTCAACCGTTGGCTGCCGAGAACCGGCTCCGAGGTTATTGTAACCAAAATAATCGGTTGAGAAGCCCTGAATCGTTGCTCCGATCCGGAAGAAGTTCGTTTCCTGCCAGGAGATACCCAATACTGCATTCAGGGAGTGGTTTTCGTTGAACTGCTTGTTGTACGTCAGGTAATTTTCCAGGGACCAGAAACTTTCTTTCCGGTTCCGGCCTGCGGCAGTACCCTGGGCTCCGATTTCAAGCGTACGCGTGCTGGATTCGTTGATTTCCTGCGTCAGTACGTTCACCCCGAGTACCGTACGCATCTCCAGCCCTTCCATGAATTTAATGTTGGAGTACAGACTACCCAGCGTCGTCTGCGTGTTGAGCACGTATTTACGACCCATCAGCCGGTGGACGGAACTCATGGAACCTTCCGCGTAGGGATAATCCCGGTTGTTGGCATACGTACCATCGGCGTACTTCACGGGCAGGAAGGGGAAATCTTCCACCATCTGACGCGGAACGGCATCGTTGATATCGACCAGGTTTTCGGACTGGTTGTTGTAGCTAAGCGTACCACCAATTTTGAGCCAGTTTTTTACCTGATCGTCGATGGTTAAACGTCCGGAATATCGTTTCAGATACGAGGTTTTAATCAAACCCTGATCGTCCCGATAGCCGAGTGAGACCGAGTACTGAGTTCGCTCACTACCGCCGCTGAAACCCAGCTGGTGGTTCTGGGACAATTTATTCTGCGTAGCTTCCTTGAACCAGTCGGTGTCGTACAACGGATTTCCGTTGCTGTCAAAAATGCGGGGATCCGTGCGACGAAGCTTGGGATTGAGGTAACTCCATTTTCCCTCGGCCCAGCCCACGGGATCGTACTTGGCCATGTTCGCGTACGCCAGGTCTTCAACGGCCAGGTATTCCCGGGCATTGAGTACTTTCGGTTTATTGGGACCAATCGTATTCACGCTGAAATCGGCGTTGTAAGATACCTGACCTTCACCGGATTTCCCTTTGCGGGTCGTAACCAGAATTACCCCGTTGGCACCCCGGGCTCCGTAAATAGCCGTTGAGGAAGCATCTTTCAGGACTTCAACGGATACGATGTCGTTCGGGTTGATGTAGTCAATCGCGGAGCTAAACTGCGACTGATTTCCCTGCGGCAGCATTACGCCATCGACGACATATAGCGGGTTGTTGGAGGAGTTGATGGAGCTGAAACCCCGAATCCGGACCGTTGTGCGGCCACCGGGACGTCCGGAATTGGTATTTACCTGAACCCCAGAGACTTTGCCCGATAAAGTCTGGTTGAGGGAAGGAGCCGGACGCTCCAGCAACTGAGCTTCCTTGACCGAACCGACGGAGCCCGTCAGGTCAGATTTACGGGCGGTACCATACCCCACGACTACCACTTCATCCAGCACTTTATCGTCTGATTTCATGGAAACCGTCAGGTTCGTCTGAGTACCTACGACGAGTTCCTGAGGGGTAAAACCAACGGAAGAGAACGTCAGGGTAGCTCCCGATTCGGGAATTTCCAGACGGAATTGGCCTTCGGCGTCGGTCACCGTACCGCGTTGGGTACCTTTTAAAATAACGCTGACCCCTGGTAACGGAGCATTATTTTCGTCGGTGACTTTACCGGTAATCAGTCGGTCCACAACGAAGGTTTTCAGGGTGCCCGGCCGATTGCTTGCCGCGTAACCGGTCGTCAAGCAGATGCTGGCCATGAGAATAGGACTCAGGCTCACCTTGAATAGCCTCCTGACTTGAAAAAGTAGGGGTTTAATCATACGGGTTCTCGCCGCTGGTACGGCATTGAGGTTAAGAAAAACGATTTGTGAACGTTAAAAAATGAACTAGTTAAGGGTAATGCGGACAGCCAGGTGCGAAAAATAGAAGGTAATGACAGGTCTGTTTAAGCCGAACGGAGCAGTACGCATTCGTCTTAAATCGGATATATATATCAAGTAAATGCGGGCGTAGTTAGCTTGAATGACTACGGAAAACAAATCGATTCGTCAGAATGGAATACACTCTTCAAGAGCCCGTTTCAAAGCGGAATTAACTAAGGTTTTTACGTTAGAAACACAACGACAAATCGTTCAATACAAGCAGAAATGGACGGGCTAAAACAAAGATAGTCTGGTAACGGAATTACAAACGTCGTAAGATAAAATTGTACATAGGTTCATCATAGAGGAGTTTATAAGTGCGTGAACAAAGGTATTTTTTTTCCTATACGTTGTCAACCTTTTTAAGTCAAATAATTAAAAAATTTATAAATAAAATGAAACTATGCGTAGAAATGTATCTGTATACGTCTGAATGCTGCTAGAAAATGGGCTATTCATCGACCGGGTTTCGACAGAGTAGACCCGCTATTTGTCAGTTGGCCAGATAAGCCGCTACTTGCTAAGTGCTCTTAGCATTAACTGGCGTGATTGTCCCATCGGATGGGGTGAGCTATCATTTAGATTGATAATGGAGTTGAAACTAGTATTTGTTGTACAATCTTGCTATAAGATAGGGGTTATACGTTGTTCACGGCGTATGAAGAGTGAGTAATTATAAAAAGTATATTAAATGAATTTTTAAACTAATGAGTTAGGTATTATTTGTTTTCCAATTGCGTTTTAGCAAAGTTTAAATTGTATTGAAGCGTTAACCGGAAACCACGATTGATTTCATAGACGGGCCGTTGGCTAACCGGATCCGGATCGGTATGCCGTGAAATCTGATGTAAATAACCCAATTCAACTTGAAAATCTTTGGTGAACTGATAACCTAGTCCACCCAGCAATCGATTTTGGTTGTAGACATTGTCATCCTGACCAAGATTTAGAAACAGTTCATCCAGAGCAGTGAGATAAAACTCCTGATCTTCCAGCGTCTTGCCTTGCAAAGGATATTGTATCTCCAGCTGGTAGCGAATTCGGCTGGCATATTCCCAGCTTTCCATACCGGACTGACTCTTGTGTCCCGGCTCGCCCATCCAGCGTTGTTCCAGACGAATCCGGTGCTGTAATTCGGCTGCGGCCAGACTTCCAGACCATTGTACATCTTCATACAGGCGGTGCTCATAGGTAGGTACTTCTTGATCGGCCACGGGATGCTTACCATAGGGGTACGTCGTGAAATGAGTATAACCACCCCCAACCGATAAGTTCTTACGCACGTCATACAGCAATCCTACCCGAGCCAGGGCTTGTTGCCAGTGTTGAACAAAGTTAATTCTACGCCACTGATATTCGGTGTGGAGTTTCAAACGCTTGTTGAGCGAATGGTCACCCATGTATACCCACCATCCGATGGCATTATGATCTGTAATACGAGGAGCCTGACTCCAGGCAGTAAAAGTCAGAAGTAAAAAAGTGTGTAGAAGTAAACAACGTTTCATAGGATGAGTAATAGCATAAATAGATTGTGCCATAAACCGATTCAACTAAATAAAATAATTATTATAACGTAAAAGTAACGTTATAATAATTTTACTTAGTTTAAGTTTTGTATTGATATTACGTCCATACTCCCTATTTATCCATCCATTGCTCTCCCTAGTTTTATACCAGTTACTCATCACCTCTCTACAGTTCATACCCTTTTAATGACAATTCGGGTAACTACTCATTTTCTCAGGGTGGTTTAGGTCCCAATTTTGAACCGTTCAATCTATCAAACGAATCACAATTTCATGAAAAAGGTATTTGCTTTAGTAGTAACGGTATTGAGTCTGGTTACGACTTCCTGTAAAAAAGGAGATGATCTCGATCCGAAAACGCAGTCCCCCGCCCCTAAAGAAGTAGTTGGAAAATGGAGCTTCGGCCGCTCATCCGCCGGTAGTTACTGGGATAATGGAAATGACTACATCGGTCATGCCAACGAACAGTCCATGTCTTTTGAATTTAAGAAAAACGGTACGTACGAGTGTTACACGATCAACAATGTCACCGCTTACAGTTGCCGCACGGAGGTATTCTCTTTTGAGAAGGGTCATGTGAAGTTCAATGAGGAAGAAGGTACCTTAACGGTTACCCCTACCGAAGGAAACTTCAAAAGCAAGGATAATTGCGTAAGCAGTCACAATTTCAAACGTAACATGACGGCTGCTGAATTAAAGGAACATAAGAAAGTCTATTACTATACCCTCACGGAGAGTAGAGGCGAGCCCGCCATCCTAATCTCAACGATTCCGAATGCTACGGAATATGACGGTTTGTTGATGACGCCCGGATCCTGGTAACGAATTGCAGTACATAAAATCAAGCGGAGAGTTGTTAGAAACCACTTCTATTTAGGAGTGGTTTCTTTATTAATACGATCCGACCTGAGGTGTACCGAATGGTATGCTTCAACGTTCGATGCGGTAATGCCCACTCGCCATACTTTCAAACCTGCTACTCCCTGTAAATCTTCTACCTCCAGTTGTTCAATTGTTGCATCAAGTACCCCTTCTTCTTGTAGCTGCGTCAGGTACGGGCGGTATTCCTTTTCATCTTCTTCCCCTGAATATACCACGCATAGTTTTCCAACCTGGGTAATGCGTTCCTGCGTACCCTTCACATGGGCTTTATCGATGCGTTTTTTCACGATCTCGAAACGGGCATTGTACGTTCCCTGCACGTCAAAACGTTTTTCATCCAGCCGGAAGGCGATGGTGATCGTACTGGGAAAGACCAGGATCAGCGTGGTTACCTCGAGTGGATAGGGTAATAAAGGTCTTAACTGCTGATGACTCACCTCCATTTCGCAGATTACGCGAAGCTGCCAGAGCCGCAGTTCCCGCAGGTGTTCGGTACCAAAAGTGAGCGTCGGAGCAATGGACGCCCCGATATACAGATTATGTTCGATCCCATCACTCCTGAATCGCTCGTAGTAATGCGGAAAAATGGCCTGAGCTTCCTGCTGACGCTGATCGAGTATACGGGTCAGGTTATCGTTAATCTGCCGGATCGCTCTGTCATATTTCCGTCGGTGGTGATAAAAACGGCCCGTGTGCAGGTTTGTTTCCCGGAAGTACTCGTCTACGGCGGCCTCGTTCAGCATCCGTAATTGCGGATGGATGCGGTGATCCAGATAAGCGGTGATGTAGGGTTCCGTACTAGCCTGTAGGGGCTGGGAGATGTCAATCAGAAAATGAGCAATCTGTTGTTTCTCAATAGGTTCGATTGTTACGCTGTCGAGTACTGCCTGCAATGCCTCAAGTTGCGTTTGTAAATCTTTCTGCGTACTTAGGTTCCGTGCTTCGGACGAGCCTTTCACATCAACCTGACCGTATAAAGGATGTACGTCAGGAAAAGCAATTTCGGCTAACGTATGCGATTGACCGGCCTGTTGATGATACCGATACGCCAGAGCCTCCTGGCGGAATTTCCAGTATACACTCGGGTGAATCGTTGTGTACACATTTTGGATAAATGCCTGAATATGATTCTGCAACTCCGCCTCCATCCGGTCAATGGTTTCCGTCAGAAAAGGCATCAGCACGTCCAGTTTAAGGGCATTGATACTGTTGAACTCGCGGGGTTGCGACGAAACCACTTCCAGCACGCCCCACAACTGCTGATTTTTGACAACTGGAGCCAGAATAAAACTACGAATCTGCTGCTGATTCAGGTGTTCAATGAGTAAACTATGGGCGGTGTATTCCAGCGTATCCGCTACGGCAAAGTAGGTATGTTGCTGTACAGTCTTTTGGTAGGATTTCACGCACAGCGTTTGGCGGGCTACGCAGGAATCGTGCCCGGACAGAATGAAGCTGGGCAGGGGTTCGCCAAAAGCGGCTTTCGTAAACGTGTCGCTCGCCGCATTGTACATAGCGAATCCAATCCGCAGGCTTTTGGAATTGAAAATGGAGTGAAAAATGGGCAGCAGATTTTCGTGGAAATCGATCTGGTACGAACCCAGCAGTTTTTCTTTCAGAAGAGAAATGGCATTTTCGACCGTGGCATCGTACAATACCATCAGAGCAAAACCTTTGATCAGCCAGCTATTGGGTGGAAATTTGGCTTTCCAAAGCTCCAGGTTATCGTAATTGTCAAGGAGTTCTTCTATTTCAGCCTGACTGAGCGGTAAAGCCTGTTCCGTGGGAAGGGTATCCAGAAAATCGGCGTTATATAAAATCCGGTAATGCCGGAGAATGCCCTCGGCCGTGGGGATGTCATAAAAAAGTGGTTTGGCGAAGTCGAGTTTAGTGCCGTATACATCATTAAGAATGATGCAACAACTCAGCACGTAAAACTGATGAGCATCGAAGTCGCGTATACCCATTTCAAAATCGGTTCCTGCTGCCGCCAGAATCTTTTTAAAACGTTCGGTATGGTTGAAAATGATCGGGAGAAAAGGAATACTGACCGCTTTGATTTCATTATCCGTCAGTTCGGGTGGAAAATAATCTTTTAGCAAACGACGAATCAGGTTGGCATGCTTCTCTACCTGATCTGCACTCGTGATTCCCTCCCGAAACTCCGGAAAAGGAGCCAGCTCCGTCAATAGGACCTGAGCCGAACGAGCCTTTTCGGCATCCTTACCCTGGGCAACTTCGTGAAGCCGATCGAGCAGCGTAGCAAAACTGAGCTGAATCTGAAAGGGCGATTCAAAATCCAGTACATCCATAGTATAGAGCAAACGTATCGTACGAAGGTACCGGATTTGATCAGGATCCGATGCTCGCGGCAGAGCTGCCCGAAAAAATTACGTTTTCAGATTTCAGCAAAGCTTACCTGATAGCGATCACTTAAATTTACCGGCAAACCTGATTACAAATGTAAACCGTGCTTTTTTAGTCAGCATTAGCCTTCCATCAACTTGATAATCCGCTGTACCTGAACGGCCTGAAAGGTCTTCCCGCGTCGGGTACGAAAACCATTTTCGTTCAGCAAGCTGGCGATGGTACTCCAGTTATGTCCACTTTTGCGTAAAGCCTGAGCCAGGATGCCCGCCCGCCGGTTGTTTTCATGCATCCGGGCGTTTTGCTGACGGATCGCCAGACTTTTCTCCTTCGCCGCATCCGTTAGATTTTCGGGCTTCCCCAGGGCCACGCCCTGCTTTTTCTTTTCGGCCAGGGCTTTTTTGGTACGCTCGGCAATCAGCTCCCGTTCGTACTGGGCCATCGTCGCCATGACGCCAATGGTGAGGGTGTTGGCCTCGGGCATATCGGCACACACGAATTCCACGCCCGAATCCCGCAGCGTAAAGATGAAGGCTACATTACGGGTAAGGCGATCGAGCTTGGCAATCAGTAAGACCGCCCGGTATTCTTTACAATACGCAATGGCCGCCTGCAACTGCGGCCGATCGGCTTTCTTCCCCGACTCGATGTCCGTAAAATTAGCAATCATGACTCCCCGGCCTTTCAGGTATGAATCGACGGTAGATCGCTGGGCTTCCAGTCCCAGTCCGGAACGCCCCTGCTTTTGGGTCGAAACCCGGAAATACGCTACGTATGATTGAAGCATGACAAAATGACTTTCTCCCTTTTTTACTGTTTCACGGAGGTAAAGTATACAAAAATAACATTTTTTAAATGCTCGTTTAACAAATGTAAAACATTCCCTGTATCACTGTTGATGGGTTCGAGGCCGTGTACTATTCGTCGCGAGCTTCTGCTTCACAAAAATTGCTGGCACGAAGTATCCTCTTCGCAGACGTGATAGGGTTGGTTACAACATCCCTACACTATTCATTAAGTAGTACTTATTCCATCTGCCTTCAAAATTTTAAACGTCTACGCCCTCCAAAGTACAGCTTGCAACATTTCCCGGTACATCTGCACCATCTCCACGGGTTCTCATTTGGCAGGTATGCGTTACTTCACCGAATATTTGAACGATTTCAATATAAAATAAAACGATAGTAGTATACACCCCACAGCTTATGGTGATTGCCTTGTCGCTGCTTTCAGTTACTACTATCGGTACCACTCTAAACCCTATTTCAATGAAAAAGCATTACTTCTTATGTGTACTCCTGCTGGTCAGTAGTACGCTGCTCCAGGCTCAGGTCAACTATTACGTTTCCGCCGATGGTAACGATGATGGGAATACGGGATTAAGTCAACAAAGCCCCTGGAAAACCCTGGCGAAAGTCAATACCATGGCTGCCACGTTCAATCCCGGCGACAGCATTTTGTTCCGGCGGGGGGATGTATTCCGGGGTGAACTGTTACCGCAAAAATCCGGTACGGCCACCGCTTCGATTACGTACGGAGCCTACGGCACGGGCTCGCGACCGATCATCAACGGATCACAGCCCTTTCGGCTGGAGCGTTTTTCAGGGCAATGTCTGGGTTGCGGACTACGCCGGTCCCATTACGGCCATGAATAATTTTTCATCAACGGAACGTCCCAACAGATCGGTCGCTACCCCAATGCTGACGCTACTAATCAGGGTTATCTGCGTATCCAGTCCGGCAGTGGCAATACTATATTGAACGATAACTCGCTGGCGGGGCAGGACTGGACGGGAGCTACCGCCGTGGTACGGGTAAATCTGTTTTTGCTTAACAAACCCGTGGTTCAGTCGCACACCGGAAGTACGCTTACCTTTGTGGCTCCGGGGGTAGGAAATTATACCATCAATACGGGCTACGGTTATTTTTTCCAGAATCACCTGGCTACACTCGATCAGCCCGGCGAATGGTACTTCGATAAATCGGCTAAAAAAGTTTACCTCTATTCTACCACCGACCCTAATCAATTACAAACCGAAGCTCCGGTGGTGAGTAGTACGTTTTTTGCCAGTGGAAAAAGTCACCTGAGCATTCAGCAACTGGCGTTCACCCAGGCCAATGAGTATGGCATTCGGATCGATAGTACCGCGGGTAGCCTCACCCAAAACATTCGCATTCAGTCCTGCCAGTTTATCAATAATCACAATGCGATGCTGGTCAACCGGGCCGTACAGGTACTGGTCTCCGACAATACGTTTAACCAAACCAATAACAACGCCATTTTTATTACCGCTCGCGACTACCTCTGTAACCGTAACACCATCCTGAATACGGCTCTGCGGGCAGGTATGGGTGAGCCGAACAACAATCAGTACAACGCCATCAATCTGGTAGGTCGAAACGCCACTGCCGCTAACAATGTCATCGACAGCGTGGGCTACTGCGGCATCCGGTTTGAGGGTACTAATCTTCTAGTTCAAAACAATCAGGTTTCCAACTTCGCCCGGGTCAAGTGCGATGTAGGTGGCATTTATACGTTCAAGGGCTTCGCTCCGGCTACGTACGGCTATGGCAACAACCGGGTGATTGGCAATGTCGTGCGTCAGGCGTATCCGAATCTCTTTGGTACCACGTCCCGCGTCGTCAACTCCAATTACGCCTGTGGTATTTATATGGATGGAAATAGTTTGGGAAATCTGGTGGAAGGAAATACCGTCTATCAGGTGATGGGAGCCGGACTGATGCTTAACGTTACCACGTCTGGTCACACCGTACGCAACAATACGTTTTACGACAACATGTACGGCTTCGGCTATTTCCCCGACAGCAAACCCGCCTCCAGGAATCATCGGGTAGTCCGTAATATTTTCTACGCCCGGTCGCTCAATCAGCAGGGTGGACTGGTACAAACCGGCAGTGCGGTGTACCTGCCTTTAGTAGGTACGCTGGACAGTAACTACTACAGCCAACCCTTCGAAAAAGACCCCACCTTTGTCCAAACCGTCACGACGGCTGCTACCCCACGCGTTTCGAAAGCCCTAACCCTCAGCCAGTGGCAGCAACTATCGTATGATGCTCACGGGGTGTATGGGCAGACGTACCAGTCGCCCGTGGTTGTACAATCCGAAGGGCCTAACCGCATTACGGTCAGCAATAATAGTCAGTTCAATACCGGACTTACCACCGGGGCAACGGCCTATACGCTTACGCCCGCCAGTGGTACCAGTGCTCCCGCCTGGGACAATACGGAACAGTTAGATGGCGGATCGTTGCGGTTGAACCTGACGGATACTACGACCACAAAGTCATCCCGGGCCGTCATCAATGTCGGTACGCTTACCTTTGGCAAGTACTATCGGCTGAGGTTTTCGGCCAAAGGCAGTCGGGATACTACGGCGTTACAGGTGGCTCTCTTATCTTCAGCCTCTTCAAATTTTGGCGTTTGTAAACTAAAAACGGTGACGTTGTCAACCACACGCACCGAAGTCGAGTTGCTACTGAGCCCTAACTATACCAATGATAATACCTTCCTGAGTTTCACCTTACACGATCCGCAAAGCAAAATCTGGCTGGATACTATCGTCTTCAGCGAACTCGAAGTGACGGAAAATGATCCGAGCAACTACGTGCGTTTTGAAGTAAACGCCGATAGTACTAGCCGAACGGTCAATTTAGGCGGCGAAACCTATACGGATGTGCGGGGGGTGACGTATACGGGAACCTATACCGTGTTACCGTTCAGCTCCGTTATTTTGCAAAAACAGATCAACGGTCCCCTGCCTTTACGCCTGCTTGATTTTTCGGCTGCCGATGAAAATTGTAACATTCGGTTTCGCTGGCAAACGGCCGATGAACGCCACATCAACCGATTCATCATCGAGCAGAGTACGGATGGACAGCATTTTGCACCCTTTACTTTCGCTTTGCCCACTGGAAGATCCCGGAACAACTACTCCATGCTTTCCTCAACTTCCAGCCAAGGAATCCATTATTTCCGCCTCAAAATTCTGGATGAAGACCAATCCTACGCGTACAGTTCGATTATATCCCTGCAACAGGCCTGTCCGGACGTCCTTCAAATCGACCTGTATCCGAACCCGGCCCCGCAACTGATGCATTTGCGATTCCAGGAAGATCGCTCAACCCTGGTACACGTCAGTGTTCTCACGACTCAGGGTCGGGTTGTAATCCCCGAGCAATCTTTTGTAAGCTCCCCTACGCAGCCGGTTGCCGTGCCGATTGGGGTCTTACCTTCGGGCACGTACCTGGTCAAGATTCAACGCGAGGGTAAAGTGTACATGAAAAAATTAATAAAGTAAAGATTAGCAGAACTTTGATTGGTTTTATAAACGTCGTTTTTGAACCTGTTTTTAGTGCTTTTTTTAACGCTGAAAATTTGAGGTATTACGGAATGCCAGTAAGCTTACTGAAAGCTTTATAGTTTGGCTTCCGATTCCGTTCATCCGACTTCGCTTTTGGGAATTAGGATTAAGCCGTATCTCGCACAGACATTAGGAAACTCGCTGAATTACGCTAGACTACTAAGTCTGGAACTCGACGATTCGCAGGGAGTACCCCTTTCACAAAAAAGGAGTACTCCCTGCCTTCTTATGGATTCGCGTACTTCTATTCTCTGTTCGTATGGCCTATCAATTTGTCGCTCCTCCACCTGCCCTTGCTGCGTATGTGCAGGCGATCTGGTACCTCGAAACGCCCGTATCGCAGGTATCCGCACCGACGTTCCGCGTACTGGCGGATGGGTGTCCCGGCCTCATCTTTCAACAATCCGAAAGTGGTTCATTCTATCAATACGAGAAGCCCCTTCCCGCCTTGTACCTCTATGGTCCGGCTACGCAGTACACGCAGTTGCAGTTTCCCGGTAGCTTTCGCGTAATCGGCTTTTGCTTTTATCCCCATGCGTTGAAGACCCTTTTCCAGTTGGACGCTTCGGCTCTAACGGACCGCTGTCTGGGTTTGGAAGAAATGTCCATCCCCCAAACGCAGCATCTGCCCGAACAGCTCATGCATCAGGCAACGGTATTTAACCAAATCGAACTTCTGTCAGCATCCCTCATGCAACGCCTGCAACAAACATCCACGACTCCTGACCCTACCCTACATCAGGCTTTACAACTGATCCATAAGCAGAAAGGCGATGTATCCATGAAAGAATTGCAGCAACAGACGGGTCTTTCGGAGCGAAGTCTGGAGCGTCGGTTTAAGCACTACGTTGGCCTTTCGCCCAAACTCTGGAGCAGTATTTACCGCTTTCAAAGCTCAGTGGAACAACTGAATCACAATCGCTACGCAAAGCTTTCCGACGTAGCCTTTGATCGCGGGTACGCCGACCAATCCCATTTTATTCGGGCCTTCCGGACCTTCGCGGGTCTTTCACCCCAGGCGTATCTTCGGGACAACCAACAGATTCTCGGTAATTTTTCGAGTTCACCCTTCTAGTGTCGGTTTTGTTCTAGTGCCGCGTTTTTCAGTGGGATACTTTTGAAACAGCTTCTCACCGAGGAAGCTTTTCACTCGTAAACGCTACAAACATGCACATTAGCAATCCTATTCTCGTGCTGGGAGGAACTGGCAAAACCGGTCATCGGATCGTTGAACGCCTTCAGGCTCAGGGTTTTCCCGTACGAATCGGATCACGTCATAATCAGCCCGCCTTTGACTGGTATGACCCAACTACCTGGCCCGCCGTACTCAATGGCGTGGAAGTCGTGTACATCAGCTTTCAGCCCGATCTGGCTATTCCCGAAGCATTTGATAGCATTCATTCGTTTGTGGAAAAGGCCGTGCAGGCGGGGGTTCGTCGACTCGTTATTCTATCCGGCCGGGGAGAAGAAGCCGCTGAACGATGCGAACAAATCGTCATGAACGCTGGCGTGGAATGGACCGTGTTACGAGCCAGCTGGTTTCATCAGAATTTTAGCGAAAGTTTTTTTCTGGAGGGTATACAGCAAGGCCAGCTGGTTTTGCCCGTAGCTGACGTTCGGGAACCATTCATTGATGCCGAGGACATTGCCGAAATAGCCGTAGCCGCTCTGACGCAGCCCCAACACACGGGACGCGTGTATGAATTGACGGGTCCTCGCCTGCTGACCTTCGCCGAGGCTGTTCAGACGATTGCCCGCTACGCCGACCGGCCGATCCGTTACGATAGCATTCCCCTACCCTTATACCTCTCCGCCTTGGAGGATCTGGGTACGCCGCCCGAAATGGTAGCTTTACTTGCGTATCTGTTCAGTGAAGTACTCGACGGTCGCAATGCCTCGCTGACTACTGACGTAGAACGGGTATTGGGCCGCCCGGCCATTGATTTCGACCATTATGCTCAGCGAACGGCGGCGTTGGGTGTATGGGCTAAGCCCTTAACCGTATAAACACCGTCATTGTAGTGAGTTCCGCCGTCTTTACTGCCTTACCGAGCTTTTTGTTGTACGGGCTATACTACCATCCATTTCATGAATAAATTCGTTCTTTATGGTCGCATTAAAACAGAGAAGTTATTATTATCCGTTTATATCCAACCTTTTAGGAATAGCCGAGTTACAATACCGTACATAAACGGATTAAAACATGGCGGAATCCCCTAAGCCATTTTCCCACTTACCCGCCGCGGACGATGAGCGGTTGAAACTTCTTTTACAGACGCATGGAGTCGGTACCTGGGTCTATGATTCCGGGCAAGGGCTTCTTCGCTGTGATGCCGTTAGTCAGGAGCTTTTTGGCTTTGCCCTCAGCACCGAACTTCCGTACGAAGCCTGGTTGCAGACGCTGGGCAAGTCAGATCAGAAGCGGGTCCAATCCGTTTTTCAAGATGAAAGTCTCGCTTCATCTCTGGATATACAGTGCCGCAATGTGTTGACCAACCGCTGGATTCGGTTACGAGCCAGTCGAATCGGCTCTTCCATAGCGGGTTTGGTAGAAGTCATTCCTCAGGATCGGCTACCCATCATGCCTGTACGGCAAGCTTTCAAAACGCTGCTGGAACACTCACCCATCGCTGTTGCACTGCTGGATAAAGAGGAATGGACGTACCAGATGGTCAATCCCTACTATACTCGGCTGATTAGCCGTTCGTCGGAAACGCTATTAGGAAAACCCTTACGCGAGGCCATGCCCGAGCTCCTGGATCGGGGTTTTGAACAGATTCTGGAACAAGTCATTCAAACCCGGCAATCCCTGGTAACCAGAGAAGTAGCAGTATACGTATCTAATTCTGAGGAAATAGAAACGCTGTATCTGGATTTCACCTATCAGCCCCAACGCAATGATGAAGGGGAGATCACGGGCGTCCTCGTTGTGGGCATTGATGTCACGGCTCAGGTACAGGCCCGCAAAGCGGTAGAAGCGAGTGAGGCCCGGCTAAAAGCACTGATTGCTACGGCTCCCGTAGCGATTGGCTTATTTGTGGGACGCGATCTGCTGGTGGAACTGCCCAATCAGGCTTTCATTGATATTGTTGGGAAAGGTCCGAACATTGTGGGAAAGCCGCTTCGGGAGGTCATGCCGGAACTGGAAAACCAGCCTTTCCTGCAAATTCTTGATGATGTCTATACGACGGGTAACATGTACCAGAGTTATGAGACTCAGGTAAACATCGTACAGGATGGCGTGATGACTCATAATCTGTATAACATCATTTACAGCCCTCTGTTTGATGCCCAAGGTCAGGTGTACGCCATTCTGGACATTGCCGCTGACGTAACGCCGGTAGCTCAGGCTCGCCAGCAGATTCAGGAAGCCGAAGAAAGTTTACGGGGAGCTATTGAACTGGCTCAACTGGCCACCTGGAGTATGGATATGGAAAGCGGAAAATTTACTTATTCGGAACGATTACGGGACTGGATGGGCCTGGCCGAACTCAGTGCCTACCCCGAAGAAGTTTACGAGCTAGTACCGGAAGAATACCGAAACGCAGTCAGGGATCAAATTGATGCGGTGATTGCAGGTTCGGGGTATTACGAAAACGAGAACGTCATTACGCATCGGCATACGGGCTACCAGCGGACCATTCACGCTCAGGCCAGAGTGTACCACGATGCTCAGGGCAAACCCTATAAACTCGCGGGAACGGCTCAGGATGTTACGCAACAACGGGAAACCCAGCGAGCGTTGGAACAGCTGGTTCAGCAACGAACGGAAGAACTGGCGGCGGCAAATGAAGAGCTGGCTTCTATCAATGAGCAACTGGAAAGCAGCAACGAAGAACTGGAAGAGTCGAACGTACTCTTCACCCGCTCCAACGAAAACCTGGAACAGTTTGCCTACATTGCCTCCCATGACCTGCAGGAACCGTTGCGGAAAGTACAGCAGTTCGGCGATATTCTGATGAGTCGTTACAGCAGTCAGTTGGGCGATGGCGTGACCTATCTGAAACGGATGCAGGTTGCCTCCCAACGTATGTCCCTGCTGATTAGCGACTTACTGACCTTATCCAGACTTTCTTCGAACCAGGAGTTTACCGAACTTGTCTCCCTGACGGAAATCCTGAAAACGGTACTTTCAGACTTGGAACTGAGGATCCAGGAGTCGAAAGCCTCCATTCGTCTGGAGCCCTTACCCATGGTTCGGGGTGATATCCTTCAGCTTGGACAACTTTTCCAGAATATCCTGAGTAATGCACTGAAGTTTCGTCAGCCACAACTAGCTCCTGCCATTCGCATGCATTCAACCCAATTATGGCTGGATGAGCTTCCGCAGGATGTGCAACCGGCCCGAATGGCCGAAGCGTATGCTTGCATCACGATCGCAGATAACGGCATTGGCTTTGATGAACAATATAGTCAACGAATTTTTCAGGTCTTCCAGCGATTACACGGCAAAAGTGAATACCCCGGAACGGGTATCGGCCTGGCCATTTGTGAAAAGGTAGTTCGGAATCATGGTGGAGCCATCACAGCGGAAAGTCAGCCGGGTCAAGGGGCCACCTTTCGCATTTACTTGCCTGTAGAACAGGTGCGTTAGTTGACTAATAGGTGTAAACGGGTGCCGGACAGAAGGCTTTTTTATCTTCTCTCTGACACCCGTTCAACTCATCACTAGACGAATAGTTATTGCGTTACGAACCGGAACCACTGTCGTAGTCTGTCAATACATAATGCGTAACAGCCAAAGCCAGAAAGCCCAGGTGAAAAGCCAGCGTCCGCTTATGTGTACGGATGGGGCGGCTCAATGTCAGCAGAGCTAATCCAGCCAGAAAAGCAGCATCACCCCGCTGATGTTGTTTGAACGTCAGTACGGGTTTTGCAGCAACGTCTGTATCCGTCAACGCGTTGACAGTCAGAAAACTCAGGCCCAGTATCTGGTATACATGCTGGGTTGGTTTAGGCAACTCAAGCAGCGTAGGCGTTACGGTCTGGATTACGCTAAAGGCATAGTCAATGGTACCGTGCTGGTTGGGGGTGATCGGTTTTGTCTGCATAACGTAGATAGTTTCTTCTACTACAAAAAATTCCTATTCCATCGTTTACTACGTTTTAATTACCAGGCTTTTAATACGAGCGAAGTGTAATACAATCCTCCCACACCGGGGCCAGCCTTGAAGGTGGTGTACGGGCGGTTAAACACGTTCGTACCTCCTACTTTTACCAGCAACCAGGAGAAATCATAGCTCACCTGAGCATCGAACGTATGAATGGCGGGCACCTGCCCCGTTGCCAGGGACGATTGCCAGAGAAAAGCACTTTGGTATTTATAATTCACTGAAAAACCGAATGACTTCCACAAGGTTGGATTTGCCAACCCAACATTAGTAATCCATTGGGGCGTATTGAAAGCTTCTTCGAGCCCGTCTCCCTGATCCGTCCGGTCCAGGCGAGCCAGCGAGGCATTTCCCGTTACGGTCCATTCACGTATCAGGCATACCGAATTCCTACGCTGGAGCCGTAATTATAAACCCGGGTTTTGAGTTGGTCCAGAGCCGATAGCGGTCCTGTTGGGTTCGGTCGGCCAGGTAATAAGCCAGTGAATCAGTATTGGATTTCTTTGGAATGTTAGCTTCGACCTGAGCGATGAAATTCCGATACACGTTGTAGTAAAAATCAACGTCGATGTATAGACGTTTTTTGAAAAACAGGCCCCGATACCCCACTTCCAGACTGTTCACCTGTTCGGGTTGCAGGTAGGTATAGGTGTTTTTCCGTAGTAAGCCTTTGTTTTTCTGAATAGCCTGTTCGGTAGTCAGTTGATGGGTGTTGACGTCGGTATTGATTGCCGTCTGAAACGCATCGATGGAGGTACGGAAATAGGAACGTTCAAAAATGCCCTGCGACATCACCTTCAGTCCTCCTACCCGTTTCACCCCGCCCGAATTAACATTGGAAAAAGCTTCGAACAGCGACGGGTATCGATAGCCCGTCTGGTACAAAGCTCGTACATACTGTTCGGCCGCGGGCGAAAATACGGCCGTTACCAAGGGATTCAGTCGCGGCGTAAAGTACTGATTTTTATCGAGTCGCAGGGAGCCGGTTAACTTTAACCGTTCACCCCAGAACGTCCGCGAAGCCTGCACAAATCCGCCCGCTTTGCGATATTGAAGATTCCGATCCGTACCATCCGGATTGATAAAATAGTTACCATCGGGAAAGACTACGTACTGCCTAAAATCACCTCCAGCTAGGAGATGAAGCCTGGTTTTTTCCTGAAATTTAGGGCCCAGCAGACGACTGACTTCCACTTGAGCTTCCCCGTGGTACAGCCAGGATTTTACCTGCAGAGCCGCCCCAATATCCCAGTTATTGATGGCCCGCAAACGACTGACTTCCGCATCAAAAGCGGGGGTACCCGGTTGAATCCGCCCCTGATCGGCCTGAGTGCGAGCCTGTTGCAGAGCCTGACCTACGCTTTGCCCGGCTTGCGTGGCTGCGGCAAACTGGCTGGAAAAGTCACTGAACCAGCGATCATCGGATTTGAACGAACGATCCATATTTTCCGCCATTGAACGGATGTTGTAGGAATCGCCCGTGTTTTCGGCGGTGCGGTACAATCGCACTAACAAGGCTGGTGATTCCAGTACCAGTCCCTGCTGACTGAGTCGGTAATTTTCCAGTCGAAAGCGATTGGTTCGCTGGTATACGTTGTTGAGCGTGGCGGCTTTGTAATGGTAAGAAAGTGTCCAGCCGGGTTTCAAACGCCAGTACAAAGCCACGTCGCCCCGTAAGTTTCGAAGTCGTAAATCGGTAATATCATTTTCGAAATAGCCCGTCCGCGAGACTACGTACTTCTTGCCGCCCAGCGTCAGCGTACGCCGATTAGCGGACTCGTCGCCGTACTGATTGACCCGATCACTTCCGGGATTATTCATACCCGTCAAACCAAGCGAGGCATTGGCGTTCGGATTCAGGTCGGCAGCGTCGCGAGCGATCCAGTCGTACCCCTGCTGGTAGGTAAGGTTGATCTTGAAGGCAAACCGATTGCTCAAAGGCTGGGCGTATCGCAGACTGGTTTCAGTATAAAGTTGGGGTGAAACCTGCGATTCTCCGACGTGATTCACGCCCGTTTTCTGGCCAATGCTTAGTCCGGGTGAATTAAATGGATCTTTGGTAATGAGCTGGGCCAAACCGTTCAAAGCACTGAGTCCGTACAAGGCCGAAGCCGCTCCCGGTACAATTTCTACCCGTTCAATATCCAGATCCGAAGGGGCCAGAGCACTGGCAATGGGAGATCCGATGTGCGGTGCCTGATTGTCCATTCCGTCCACCAGCTGCACAAAGCGTACGTTGGTTGGGTTGGCAAAGCCCCGGGTGTTGTAGACTTTAAAACCTAAGCTGGAGGTGAGTAGCTGCACCCCCTTCAGATTTTCAATCGCGTCGTAATACGAGGGTTGAGCCGAGTACCGAATCTGGCGGGCATTGAGTAACTCAATACTGAGCGGCGACTGCAACAGCCGTTCGGGCACCCGCGAAGCAGTAATCACCAGCTCCTGAAGATTACGGGACGTATCCGACCGAAGACTATCAAGACGGGTCTGTGCCTGGAGCACTGCACTAGTCAGGAAGAAGGTAAAAAGTAGAGTGTATTTCATGAATCGTTATTTCCGTTTGAATATAACGACTAGCGGGCGGGATATGTTTATCGAAATATAACGTTGGGCATTAATCATGAGAGGCATCTATGGCTAATCGAATGCCCGCTGGAGTTAAATGGCTATCTCATGCAAACTTGCATATCCGATTCGCCAACCCCGGAGGGGTTCAACATCCATAGCCCCGTATGCAATGCGGGGAAAACGCTGCCCAATGGCAGGTACAGATTTGGAAACCTGCACCAGTGAAAAAAAGCCGTCATCGGAGTTCCGACAACGGCTTCATAAACTATTCAGGTCAAACTATTGAATTACTCCTCAGCAGCTCCCAGAAAAGCCGACTGTAACTGAATCAGATTTCCGTAAAAAAGAGCATTCAAAAACAACCGATTCGTCCCATGCCAGTAGTGGCGATAAGTGGGGTCTTCGGCGAACAGGATGACTTTCCCCTGACCGAGTTGTCCAACCAGAATTGATGCCGTATTATTGATTTTAGCCACATTCTCCTTGGAAACGTAACCACTGATGTACGAGGAAGGCAGGTATTTGGCCACCGTTGCGTACTTGTCTTTGCTGGGTAACAGAATCGTGTTACCCGTTTTCGTGAAGAAAATTTTCCGATCATTTAGGCCAAAGGCAATGGGATTCGTGATGTCGATGTCCGCCTGGAAAATCCCTCCGTTGATGCGTCGCGGAGCCTCCGTTTCGGCCCGGGTAGCGTAATCAACGCGGGTGACAGACGCATTGCGACGCGTTGCCGAAGAATCAACGAATACGCGTTCTTTCGCAAAACCCTGGCCGATGGCCCATTCCGAAGCGGTGCGGAAGGTAATCAGCGTACCACCCCGGCTTACCCAGGCTTTCAAGGCATCGACGGTTGGCTTGCTCCACTCGCGGTACGTTCCATTGGGTAACACCAGCACCTGATAACGATCCAGCGAAACGCGTTCCAGACTTTGCGGATCCAGCTTACTGACGGGCAATTGCAGGTGTTCATTCAACAGAAACCAGACCTGACCGGCTTCGGCCAGTCCCGACGTTGCTCCGGTGATCAGGGCCACTTCGGGTTTGCGTACCGGCAGAATATTATTACTGCCCAGGTCAATGCCTTCCAGACTAAAACCCGTAGAAGTGGTTGCAAAGGTCAGATTGGAACGACGCGACGCTTCCTCCACCGCCCGGTATAGACTATCCGAACTGATTTTTTGACCAGCGACCGGAATCACCAGTGAGCCGTAACTGAATTTCTGCGGCCCCGTAGCAGTCTGACTAGTGAAAGGTTTCAGCGAGGTCTTTACCAGTACTCCCTGTGAAAGCAGGGAATACAAAGCCCTTGAAGCATTGTATTCCGACCAGTTGAGCAAGTACGCCAACTGAGCCTTACCACCCGCTACACCTCCCTGCACGGTCGGCACGGCGGTAACGGCCTGTCCTAGCGAAGGTACCGAGTTGATTTTTGCCTGTTGGATACCATACGCGTGTACAACCGACCACGACGTGTTATCGTAGAACGTACTGTCTTTCAGTTTTGGGGTTTCTTCAAACAAGGAGTGTACGATTCGGAAAAAGGGTTGCTCGGCGGGAACCACGTAGGCTTTTCCCTTCTCGAATTTTTTACCATCGGCGGTTACGTCAGCATTCAGAGCATACACCTTCAGACGGTGCCGTAACACCAGCGATAACAGCTTATTCGTCAGCGAAACATCGCGACTGTCGCCGAAGACAAACGCCTTGGCTGGGTTAGCCTTGCCCTGAGTAACGGCCGATTTGAAAAAGTCCTTCTGGAGTTTGAATAGATTTTCTTTTTCGGCCAAAGCCCCCTTTAGCGTAGCCAGACCCGTTACCAGGTGATTACGAATCGTGAATGGAAACGTAACTGGACCGGACGTACTTTCCTGCACCAGTCCCCGCGAACTGCCCTGCTCGAAGGTTACACCAACGGCTCCGTAGAAATCAGGATACGTCGAACCGTAAATGGGCGACAGGTTATCGAAGCTTTCTTTGGTAAAATACAATGAGCCAATCTTGTCGAGGGCTTCGGCGTGGTACTTAGCCAGCGTCGCATTGAAATCATAGGAAGACTGCGGTAATAATGGACTCTGGTGACCCGCTGGCGTAGGTTCGAAATAATACGTGCTATTCGTACCCATTTCGTGAAAATCGATGTGCACATTAGGATACCACTGATGCGAGAAATCGACCCGGTTCTTGCTTTCAATCTGCTCGGCACTCAGCCAGTCGCGGTTCAAATCCGTAAAATAGTGGTTGACGCGGCCCCCGGGAAAACCCTGGAGGTGTTCCAGATCCGCCGGATCGGATACCGGTGGAAACGACTTGTACATGTTATGCCAGTTGGCCGCCCGGTCGCGACCATCAGGATTTTGTGCAGGATCGATCAGAATGACCGCCTCCTTGAGATACTGAGCCGTTTCAGCACTTTGGTTGGCTACCAGATAATACGCCGTCAGCAGGGCCGCTTCGCCACCGGACGTTTCGGCTCCGTGTACGCTGTAGCCCAGCAGCACGATTACCGGATCGGCCTTGGTCAGATTAGGTTGAGCTGGGTCAGTGACGGTGAGGTGTTTCTGGCGAATCTTTTCCAGATTACTGTAATTCTCCGGAGCCGTAACCGTCAGTATGATCTGTGGCCGTTCTTCGTAACTCTTGCCAATGACCTGCACGTGAGCCTTGCCATTGGAGGTACGTTCGAGTTCTTTGAAGTACGCAACGATCTGGTCGTGACGGGTGTAATGCGTTCCAATCGGATAACCCAGGAACTGCTCAGGACTAGGAATGCGGGAATCAAACGTACCCGTATTCGGGAAGTAATACGACTGCTGAGCCCACAGTGAAGAACTGGCTAGCAGAAGAAAGAGAACGAGTAGCAATCGTTGGTTCATTGGGAAAAGGAATACGAGGTGAATGAAGGATTTTTCTTTTGATTTCAGCGTCTTTGTAATCAGGTATCCAAACGCCTACTACTAGATTAACTAACCTTAGACAGAACGCACAACTGGCTTAGCTGCCAGTCTTAGATGACTGCTACTGACTGAGCTTAATTTGATTATGTAACTATTCACGAAACAACGAACAACTCTACAGTCGAGACCAACTGCCAACCATACGCCACCCAGATCAATACCCTGGATTTTGCTCCAGATCCGGATCGGATAAAACATCCTGGTACGGAAAAGGAAATACCCAGTATTGCGAGTTGGTCAGGCCCAACACGGCACCGGTGCGGCCCGTACGTACCAGATCGAACCAGCGGTGGGCCTCAAAAGCGAATTCGACGTTATTTTCTTCCTCAATAGCCAACAGTAAAGCCTCTTTCGTACTCGTGGTAGCTGCCGCAACATCCGCCCGACTACGTACCGTGTTCAGATCCGCGAGGGCATCGGCGAGTTTGTTTTGCTGAGCCCGTGCTTCGGCCCGTATCAGGTAAAGCTCAGCTATTCGAATGACGTAAGAAGGATCGGTACTCGTCGCCGAGGTATTGTAAAGCACACCGTATACGTTGTTACCCGTACCCGCCAGCAAAGCCTTGCGACTGCCGCCAATCGCTGGGTTATTCAATTTCTCCACGAGCGTGGCCGAAGGTTTCAAGGTATACTGTCCACCCAATGAGCTGGGGTACCATAAATTCCAGTAACTATTTCGGTTATTGGTAGAAAAGCTCAGTTCAAAAACCGACTCCTGACTTAAAAACGGCGACGTAAAAAGGTTTTGTACGGCTTCACCAAGGCATATTTCGTATTGCCAATCACCTGACTGGCGTACGTTTCAGCTTCCGCCCATTCCTTGCGGTACAGATGCACCCGAGCCCGCAAGGCACGGGCCGTACTTTTCTGAGCCCGGTTCCGGGTCGTGGCATCTTCGGCCAGCAACTCTTCGGCTTTGGTCAAATCAGCCAGTACCTGATCGTACGTCTGCGTGAGCGTACTGCGTTTGATGCCCTTCAGTCCATCCAGCGTAGTAGTTGGCGTCAGTTGTAACTGTACCCCACCCCAGGCCCGACCCAGGTCGAAGTAGCTCAGAGCACGAATGAAATAGGCTTCGCCCAGAATGGTATTTTTTCCGTACTGCCCAGATTAGGATCGTTGATGGCCGGAACGTAAGCGATGATGCTATTGACTGTATTGATCGCCCGATAAATGCTCTGGTAGACATCCAGCGTAATGGCATTATCCGGTGTAACGGCATTCTGATCCAGTTGTAGGTACTGACTCAGCGTTCCGTTAAAAATGACATTGTCCGTCGTAATCGTGCCCAGCGTGGGATAACCGCTAGCGTAGTAGCTCTGCACGCGGGAATACGCCCCATTAATGGCGGCCCGAGCCGTACCCGCATCCCGAATGGCCGTAGCGGCGGGGAGGGCATTATTGGGCGTTTCGTCCAGGTATTTGTCGCAGGAAATCAGGCTGGCCGTCAGCATAGCCGCAAGAATATATCGTTTCATGGATCGAAGATTATAGGGTGACACTCAAACCGGCCTGTACCGTTCGGGGCTGGGGTACCGTCGCCCAGTCGTAGCCTGCCGTGTTCTGGTTATTACTTTGCGAGTTCACTTCCGGGTCAAGTCCGGAATAGCGGGTGAAGGTGAGCAGGTTGGCAATTTGTACGTAGGCCCGTACGACCGACAAACGGGCTCGGCGGGTAATCGCATCCGGTAGCGTATAGCTCAGGGATACGTTTCGCAGCCGAATGAACGAGCCATCGAGCAAATACCGGGTACTCTGATTAGTCACGTTTCCGCTATAATTATTAGCTGCTCCGCCGTTGACGGTGGGATCGCCACTGTAGGTCGTCATCCGGGGAATGTCCGTAACGTCACCCGGTTTTTGCCAGCGTTCGAGTTGTCGGGGAATAAAGCCGATGAAATTCTGCGTCCCCCCGTGCACCAGGAAGAAATCATGCATACTCATGATTTTGTTTCCCTGCTGGAAGTAAAAGAGAACGTTCAGATCAAATCGTTTGTACGAGAGTGTGTTGGTGAGTCCGCCCGTAAAACGCGGCAGGGCATTGCCCACTATTTGCCGATCCGCGGAAGTAATCAGTCCATCTTTATTCACGTCTTCATACACGGCATTTCCCGTTTGTGGATCGACGTAAAGCTGTTTGTACAGTTGAAACGAGTTGACGGAGTAGCCCTGCCGCAGAATGGAAATATTCCGACCCGAAGCTCCCTGAGCAATATCCGAGGCCAGTTTTTCAATGCGATTCCGGTTGAAGGAAACATTGAAATCCGTGGACCAGCGGAAGTTTGATCCCGCGAAATTTTCGGAATGAATCGAAAACTCAACGCCTTTGTTACGAACCGCTCCGTAGTTCTGCAAATACGTCGTAAAACCAGAACGTGAGGGTACGGGAACGTTCAGCAGCAGATCGTAGGTGTACTTGTTGTAGTAATCCACGATAAAACTGAGTCGGTTTTTGAAAAAGCTGAACTCCGTCCCAATGTCGACCTGACGGGTTGTTTCCCAGGTGAGCTGGCGGTTTTCGAGCTGTGAAGGAGCAATCCCTGCTGCATCGAGGTAGTTCGCTCCCGAAGACCACAGCCCTTGAGCGGCGTACGGCCCGATGCCGTTCTGATTGCCACTCAGACCCAGACTGGCTCTGAATTTCAGGTCACTAAAGACGTTTAAATCCTCAATGAATGATTCGTGGGAAGCATTCCAGGCTACCCCGCCCGAAGGAAAATACCCCCAGCGGCGGTCGGCCCCGAATTTGGACGAGGCATCGGCCCGTAAACTGGCATCGAATGTAAAGCGGTTATCGTACGTGTAACTGGCCTTTCCGAAGAAACTAAGCAAGGTAGCCCGGCTCCGACCGGAAGAACCCGTGGTGGTAGCGGCTACCGAAATCGCCGTCAGATCATTACTGGCAAAATTCTGCCCCGACGCACTCGTATTTTCGTTCAGTACCCGGTTGAACGTATTGCCTACCAGTGCATTGATCCGATGCTTTTCCCCGAAAGATTTGATGTAAGTAAGTACCTGTTCGTTCGTAAAAATCAGGTTTTTCGTTTCAAACGAAGTTGCCGCTCCCTTAGTGGCAATCCCGGCAGCAATGAGTGTATTGCTGTAGTTGTTTTCGTACATGTCCGTGTTGTCCAGACTCCAGCTGCTTCGCAAGGTCAGTTCGGGCAGGATGTGTAATTCGGCAAATACGTTACCAATGGTCCGCCATCCGACGGCCTGGTTATTCAGATTATTGATCAAAGCCAGGTGATTATCGAAACTACCCGATCGGGCGTAGGTACCATCTTCGTTGAAAATGGGCAGGTACGAACGTGGGAAAATAGCCGAGTTGATGACACCCGTGGGGTTATTATCATTACTGCTGACGTTGCGAAACGAACGCGTCACGTTGATACTATTGCCCAGCTTAAGTTTGTCGGTTAAGTAATTGTCGTAGTTAAATCGAAGGGTATATCGTTCAAAATCAGAGGGTTTGACAATAGATTCCTGCTTGAGATAGCTAAAACCCGCAAAATAGGTACTCTTGGCCGTACCACCTTGAGCCGAAAGATCATACGCGGACGAGAAGCCACCCGAAACAGATCGCTAATGCGGTCGTACGTGGGCACGGTGCTGGGATTGGGAAAAGGCAGTGCAACCGTAGTAGGGTCCAGACCGCGATCCTGAGCCGTATTCCGAACGGCCTCGTTGACCAGCGTGGCGGTTTCGGGACCGGTGGTAGCCTTAAATCTCCTACTGGCGGACGACCAGCCGTGCGAGACATTGGCAGTGATTTTAGCCCGACTATTCAGACTGCCCCGTTTCGTTGTCACGATCACAACTCCATTAGCTCCCAGCGAACCGTAGATGGCGGTAGCGTTGGCGTCTTTCAAGACCTGAATACTCTCAATATCAGCCGGATTGATGTCGGCCAGGGGATTGGATTGCTGTTGCTGCCCCAGGCCTGTACGTATAGGTTCACTGGTACTTACGAATACTCCATCAATGACGTACAGCGGATCGACGGAAGCGTTGATGGAGTTATTACCGCGAATACGGAAAGTAATCCCGCCACCGGGTACGCCGGAGTTTGACTGTATTTGCACCCCCGTTACCTTGCCCTGTAAGAGTTGGTTGAAACTGGCAGCGGGTATGTTTTTGAGTTCCTCCCCGGAAATTTTCGCAATCGAACCGACAATGTCTTTCCGATTCTGAGTACTGTAGCCCGTAATGACCAGTTCGTTGAGTTGCCGGCTGTCGGGTTTCAATTGGATGGTTAGACGCGTCTGGCCGTTTAGCGTAATCTCCTGAGATTCAAAGCCAATGTAGCTTACCCGCAGGGTGGCTGAACCTGCCGGAACATTCAGTTGAAAGGAACCATCCGATTGCGTCAACGCCGCTGATGGCGTGCCTTTGATTTGTACGGTCGCTCCTACCAGGGGTTCCTGATCGGTGGAAAGAACGTTGCCTTGTAGCAATGCGGTCTGAGCAAAGGTTGCCTGACTCAGCAACCAAACCGTCAGCCTACTAAAAGACGGGGTATACTTGTTTTCATACATGAAGGATTTGATGGTTTGAAGAAACGGGAGAAGTGAAGGGGAACACTCATCGGGCTTTGCGTCTACTATAAACCCGACGTTAGGCAGAACATTATGAGATCATGAGGGAATCAGGTTTGTACATGAAAGGGAAGATTCAACCAAAATAATATAATCTATAGACTTTATAGATTATTGGTCGCAAGTAAGTAAAACCTTTTTGTACTTTGATCAACAGACGAGTGATTTCTTAAAAAAAACAGGGACACTCGAAGGCCATTAGCTTCGAATACTGCTGATTAGTAGGGGAATACATTGATTCTGTCGTAAGTAATTTTGAAGGCTCTGTTGAATGCTCAAAAGGTGATGGTCGTCGATTTTACGGAATTAGGTAAACTTAATGTCCTTGTTTCCGTTTTTCCTACGATTGTTTTTCTTCGTCTTTCGAGTAAGTACCCGCTGGCCACCGTAAACCCTTTTTATTATCGATGTATACGCTCAAAATCATTACCTCCACTACTCGTCCGGGTCGTAAAGGACCCAGCATTGCTGACTGGATAGCTTCCGTAGCCCAACGCCATCCTGATTTCTCGGTGGAAATACTGGATCTGGGCGAAATCAATCTTCCCTTGATGGACGAACCCGCCCATCCTGCCATGCGTCAGTACGAACACGAACACACCAAGCAGTGGAGTGCGAAGATTGATGAAGCGGATGCCTTCATAATTGTTACCGCCGAGTATAACTTCAGTATTACGGCTCCCCTAAAAAATGCTCTGGATTACGTCTATCACGAATGGGCCTACAAGCCCGTGGGCATTGTCAGTTACGGTGGTCAGTCGGGCGGACTCCGGGCGGCTCAAGTCCTTAAGCAGGTACTTACGACATTGAAAATGGTACCGCTCGTGGAGAGCGTAGCCCTGACGTTTTTCAATAAGCTATTTGACGATGAAATGAATTTCCAACCCACGGATAGTTCGGAGCGGGCGGCGGATGCGATGTTTAAAGAGTTGGCCCGCTGGACGAAAGCGTTGCAGACGCTACGGGCTTAACCATTCTAATCCCGGACAGGGTCGATTAAAATCCGACCTTAGTAAACTAATCGAGCTACGGCTCTTACAGGCGTGTAAGAGCCGTAGGCTCGATCCATTCTGTAACCTAGGATTTCAACCCCAACCCCACTCCCCCAGGCCTTATTTCTTCAGCAGCCGTACCTCATAAACTCCTCCTGTCGCCGAACCTGGTTCTGCGACAAACTTGACCGTTAGCGGTCCTGTCTGAGCATTTTGAGAGGCCGGAATGGCGTATTCTTCCGTATAAAACGCTTCGCCTTTCTGACCATCCTGCTCAACGGTAGCCAAAGGTTGATCGTTTAAGAGAATTTTGAACTTTCGGTTTCGGTCCTTACCCCAATACGTCACCTGCAAACGATCCGCCTGCTGATTCGGGTTTTTGAGCTGATAACTGAACCAGCCTCGGGCATCCCGCCAGTGACGATCCTGATTTTGCCCCGTATTGCTTTTTTCGCTCTTCACAAAGTGATCGGACTCGGGTTGCTGTTCGCCGGCATAGACTACATCCAGCGTTATCGCGGCTAACTGCTGGGCGGCGGCCTCCTGCCGAGCCAGCTCTTCCTGCATTTTCTGCAAGCCTTCCGGACTTTGTTTTTGCCAGTAAATTACGTAGCGGGCGTCATGGAGCCGGTAAAAAGGAATAAGCTCCAGCGTCCGATACTTGGCCGGATACAGTAATTCGGAAGCCGTGTAAGTAAGTGATTTGCCCGGTACGGGTTTCAGGTATTTTTCGATCTGCGATTCGGTACTCACCAGCAGGGGCATTTGCTGAAGCGGATACGTTTTCCCGGCTGCGATGTGTCCCATCCGACTATCATCGGCCAGCAGGCCATCCAGATCGGTGGTATCCGTTTTAGCCGCCAGTACGATCGGTCCCCGCAGGAAAGCCACGTAATTTGAACCATCCGGCAAAGCTTCCGTAGTCGTTTGCATGGGAAGGGTAATCTCAATCTGATCCCCTTTCTTCCAGGTTCGCTCCAGAGCAATATACGAGCCGGGCTGAGCCGTTACATCCGTCTTCTTCCCATTGATTTGTAGGCTCAAGGCTCCAGCCGCTACCCAGGACGGATACCGCAGGTTCAGCGTAAATTTCCGGGGTTGCGTTGTCGTCAGCGTCAGCCGGGTACTTTCCTGATCCGGAAACTTCGTTTGTTGAGTTAACGTCACTCCCTGCTCTTTCCAATTTAACTGTGAAGGAATGAACAAGTTCACATACAGATCGTTACCCCGGTGAGCATAAATCAGCTCGCCGTATTTGCCATGATTTTCCAGTCCCGAACCTACGCAACACCACATCCCCTGCGGTACCTGCGAGTACACGCGATAATGACGGGGCCGCATGGGCGTGAAGTACACAAACCCGCCCGTACCGGGCCGTTGGGTCGAGAGGATGTGGTTGTACAAAGCCCGTTCGTAATAATCCAGGTAGCTGGCTTTTCCCTCCGCTTCGTACAACTGCTTGGTCAATTTAAGCATGTTGTACGTATTACAGGTTTCTGGCCCCTCCACGCGGCTAATCATCGAGCTGAAATTGTTGGCGGGGTTGAAGTGTTCACTCACACTATTTCCCCCGATGGCTACTGTACGCTGCTTGACGACGGTTTCCCAGAAAAAACGGGCAGCCCGATGGTACGCACTATCCCCACTAAGTTCGGCGATGCGTTCAAAACCGATCACCTTGGGAATCTGCGTATTGGCGTGTAAACCATTTAGCCGATCCTGTTGCTCAACCAGTGGATCCAGAATAACGCGGTGCGAGTAACGGCGAGCCAGTTCGAGGTATTTCTTATCTCCCGTAATGAAGGATACATCCGCAAATACCTCATTCAATCCACCGTGCTCGGAGCGTAACATATTCTGGATTTGCTCGTCGCTTAATCCTGCGGAAAGCTGAATCATCCAGTCGGCCAGTCGGATCAGCATCGTTTTGGCCTGTTCATTGCCCGCCACCAGATACGCATCCCGCAAGCCAGCGAAGGTTTTATGGATGTTATAAAGGGGCACCCATTTGGAATTCAGACTAAAAGTTCCTGCATCAATTTTTCCCTGGGCAATGTCCTTCCAGATCGCAACGCCACCCGGCACGCCCCCAATATAACCGGTTCCCAGTTGATCCTGACACCGTTTCAGCTCGGTAATCATGTAAGCAAGCCGATCCTGTACTCGCTTGTCACCCGTAGAAGCAGCCATGAGCGACAGGGCCGTCAGGTAATGCCCACCCATGTGGCCATCCAGACCCGTATTTTCCCAATTCCCGTAACTGGCTACTTTGGAGGGTAGGCCCGCTTCTCTCCGATACGGAGCCAGCAAACGGTCCGGATCCATCGCCATGATGTACTGGAGATCCGTTTGCTCCGCTTCTTTAAATGCTCCGGGGAGCAGTCGTACCTCACGGAGTGGAAAAGACTTTACCGGTTCCTGAGCGAAACCGAGTAAAGCCTGGGTGCATAACGTACCAATAAGTAGTCCTGTACGAAACCGATTCATGTCAGGTAAGTAATTAAAGAGGTCTTGTTTTAAAATTGCGTCAATTTAACACATTTATCAAAAATACTAAAACTTCTTTGTTTAATCCTTTTACATACCAGTTATTAATTAACCTTTTCGCACGGCCTTGCCATTCAGAAGCGTACCAAGCCAGCGGTCACGAACCAGATAGTGATAGCTCAACAACAGCGTAACGATCGAAACCCCGAAAATGACGATTACTTTTAGCAGCCAGGGCCAGGGTTGGGCACTAACCAGAATTTGCAGGACCACCACCAGCGGAAAATGGGCCAGATACATCCAGTAGGAAGCATCAGCCAAATAGCGGAACGTAGCGTTAGGCCGGGAGAAGAAATGTAGCATATACCCCAGAAACGAAAAAACCAGTCCCGTAGAAGCTAGTCCGTAACCAGCTTTGTATACGTAATCATTGATCGATACAGAACCGGTCTCGGTCCAGGCCCGGTCGGAGTGCGATAGAAAGTATACGTAAACCCCAGCCAGCAAACAGCAGCTAAAAAACAGCGTCGCATGGCGGTGAATCTTGAGCTGCGGTAACAATTCGCTTTGTCGCCGTAAGAGCCAGCCCAACCCAAAAAAAAGACTGTAAACGACAAACGGCCGGGTATTGGGAATCAGATTATTGTTGGGCGTGTCCACCCCAAAGAGTTGATTCATTCGCAACATGGCAACCGCCACCACCAATCCAACCACCCAGGCGGCCCAGGGTTTGTGCAGGAGCTGATTGAAAAAAGAATCAAATCGCGGTCGCAACTGACCCGTTGCATTCAGGACGGCAACCAGCAGCGGTCGTACCAGAATAGCCGTTCCACAAAACAAAGCCAGGTAATACAGAAACCAAAGGTGGTAAAGTGGCATCAGTAATCCATCGGGGTTGAACCACTGCCCATTCCAGAATTCGTTCCAGGAGGTAAGCCAGGGCGAGACCGCCTGTTGTCCAGGTGTTTCGGAGAAATCTCCCAACCGCTGACGACCCCAGATGCGTAAGGCCCGAAAGGTGATCTGTAGCGGCGGCCAAAAGAATACCAGTGGCAAAATCACGCGTTTAAACCGATGCTCTACAAAACCGGCAACCCCGCGTTTGTGATAGAGCTGATGAGCGAAAAAGCCCGCAATCAGAAAGAACGCATGCATCCGAAACGCATGCAGCACAAAAAAGATAAAGTCCAGTACGGAACTACCCGTGTTGTCGTGGGTGAAGTAGGCATTTTGCGGCTTGTACTGGATAAACGACTCTATGCCATGGTAAAAAATACCCAACAGCAAAGCCAGAGCCCGGCTTGCGTCTAAGGCATAAAATCGACTGGGTGGCACTACAATTGTAGGCACACCATCGGCGGATAAGTTCATAGAGCTTAATTGAACAACCCTCGGCGGAACTTAGGGCATGTGGTTAATGAATGCGTACTGAATGGAACGGGGGTACTCGTGTACAGGTAACTAGAAAAGCACGGAAATCAGGAGGGCGGTCTGACTGGGCTGGTAATCAAAGGTAAACAAGAGGGCTGACTTTACAACTGCCTGTTCTTGCTTTCGTTCATGATTTTCAGCTCCTTACTATTTTCAATAACCTTTGAACCCTAACGATTGTTTTGTCCTACTTGAATTCAGCGAATGATTGATCACCTTGCGATCGTTCATTACTGATTAATTTTTGATCGCATATACGCGTTGTAATCCCTAAAGCAGGACCGTAATCAAAGCTACAGTCCTGCTTCATTACAAAGATTCAGCTACTCATTCAGGGGTTCAGCGGCCGGGAAATCTAAGGCCGGTTGAGCCGTTACCGTGGCCCAGACGTTCAGGGCTTGTAGTAAGAATAATCGACGGGAGGATGATTAATGATGTTTCCCAGATGTCTTTGGGAGCATTGAGATTCAGGTCTTACCTGCTCCTGGGTAAAAACGGTGATCGTTTCCCAATCGCGTGGATTGAAAAGGTAATATAAAACCGATTAGCCACGGGGACGACTCAGATACAGACGGGCGGATTCGCTCATGGTCATCAAGGCTCCACCCAGAATAACGATGTCTTTAATGACCAGCCGTCCCCGTCCCGACAGGTACGGAAAACCCCATTGTTCATCGTCCAGGTTCGGCACCCAGCTTTCAGGCGTGGTAACGAGGAAGGAAAGCGTTCCGAGCGTCATGAGGAAAATGAGGATACTCCCCACCATACTCGCCAGCGGAGCTACCCGGTGTAGAGCTACCAGTACGGCTACTGTTACCAGAAATACGCCCAGCCCCCTGGAGAATCCGTAGGTGTTGTTTTCAAGATGCCAGGCGTGGTTTTTCGGGATTAATTCTCCCTCTTTGTTGATATAGGCCTTGTACGCCTTTGGATGTTCGTAAAAGAACGACATGAACGGACTGTTCGCCACAAAGGGTACAATTCCGTCGGCTTCGTAGGTGAAGAATTTGAGTCCGCCGATCCAGAGAAAAACGACGACGATACCCCAGCGAACGACCGTTTTACCGAGGTCATCCAGGTGGGCGATGGTATGAAGGATTGACGTTTTCATTGCTGTGTTTGTTTGAGTGAGACAAAACTACAGCAAGGGTCCACGGGGGAACATGGACAAAAAAGGTTAAGGCTTGGACAAATCCGCCACAATTGAAATGCCCGTCTGCTCGCGGAACGCTTGTGGTGATACTTTCGTGATTTTTTAAAAAAACGACTAAAATAGAACTCGTCCTGAAAGCGTAGGTTGTAGGCGATTTCCTTGATGCTTTGCCGGGTCAGGTGCAGTTGTTTTTTTGCTTCCAGAATTAATCGCTCCTGAATGAGCTGGGAAGGGCTTTTCCGGAAATACTTCTGGCAACGCCGGGTGAAGTTATCGGACGACATGGCCAGAAGGGCTGCGTAATCCGAAGGCTTGTGTAAAGTCAGATAATTTTCATCGAGCAGTTGCCGAAACCGTTCCATTTGGTCGTCTTTCTCGGGGCGATCCGTTTGCTGACCCATCGCCTGCATTTTGATACTACTCGATTTCGCCAGAAAAAGCTGTACATAGGAACGCAGGACAATCTCGGAAGGACTCGTCTGACCAGCTTCGTCCTGAATATCATCTAAAATGGAAACGAAGCGGCGGGTTTCGTCGGGCGTCAGACGTACAATGGGATCGAGGTAAATATTGTTAAAGAGGAGTCCATTACACGCAACTTCGTTCCGATGGTATTCAATACAGTAAAAATCACTGTGAAACTGAAGCATCCGGCCGCCGAATACCTGACATTCGTCCAGGTAAATAATTTGCAGGGGCGTAGCGAATAGCAACACGGGTCCGGTGAACGGAAACGTACCAAAGTCCGCATGAAATGTGCCTTCCCCTTCGGGAATGAACCAGATCGTGTACGCCGACGCTTGCGAGGGTACACACAAAACCTCGGCCGTGAGCGACTTTAATCCCAGTAGATAGGTACCAGCAGCTGAATAAATCGTTTCCAAGATAATCGGTTTAAACTTCGCACTAAACTATACGTTTTAGCGATTAATCCTTTGCTTTAGTACTGTACTGATCTTTTAGTACTTCCTGGAAATCAGATTATCTCTGAATCCTTATGAACACAGCTATTTCACTCGCCCAGCATCTACGTCATGTTTTCTTCGGAGGCAATTGGACCACGGTTTGCCTGAAAGACACCTGACAAACCTCAGCTGGCAGCAGGCTACTACCCCGGTTTTGACACTAAATACCATTGCCGCCCTCACCTACCACATTCATTACTACATAGCGGCCCAGCTTCGGGTATTGCAGGGCCAGCCCCTACAGGCCAGTGACCGGTACAGCTTTGACCATCCGCCCATTCAATCGCAGGAAGATTGGGAACATCTGTTGGCAAAAGTCTGGTCGGATGTCGAAACGATGGCTCAAGGGTCGAATCATCACCCGACTCGATGCTGGAGGAAGCCTTTGCCGATGAGACATACGGCAGATATTACCGGAATATTCAGGGCATGATTGAGCATACCCACTACCACCTGGGCCAGATTGTACTGACTAAGAAACTACAGGCTGCTCCACTTCCCGAGCCTTAATGTGATAAACGGGCGTTTCCTGCAAACGGGAAGCCACCACCAATTCAGTCGTATCCATGTGCGGCAGGAACAGTTCCCGGGCCCGAATGGGACAATTGTTTTCCTTCGATAAATGCGAAAGAATGACGTGGCTCATGTACGCAGGCTTATGGGTACGCAGCAAATCCAGTGCCTGCTGGTTGGACAAATGCCCATGACCGCCCCGAATACGCTGCTTGAGGAAATATGGATAACGTCCCTGTTCCAGCATGGCTTCATCGTAATTAGCTTCCAGAAAGGCAGCGTGACACTGGCTGAAATGTTCAATGAGGCCCGTACAGGTTTGGCCTAAATCCGTGAAAACACCTACCCGCGTACCTTCGTAGGAAACCATAAAACTATGGGGATCGGCAGCATCGTGAAATTTAGGGAAGGCTTTCACACATAAATCGCCCACCCACACGGGATCGGTACCGGATAGAAAACGAATCGCCAATCCCTCGCCCAGCAATCGGGCCGATCGCAAAGTCTTCGGTGTCAGGTAGACGGGCAGCTGATACTTACGGGCAAAATTGGTGGTTCCGCTGATGTGGTCGGTATGCTCGTGCGAGATAAAAATGGCCTTGATGGTATGTACCGACAAGCTCAACCGCCGGAGCCGGGATTCGATTTGCCGACAGGATATCCCTACATCGATCAGAACCGCATCCTGCCCGTTGCCTACGTAGTAACAATTGCCGTTACTACCCGAATTTAAAGACGTAATAAAAAGAGACATAGTCTCAAAGATACGGCTTGACTCCTCACGAATGCAATCTTTTCAAGGGTTGAGTGGTAAGGGACTTGAACCCCAGTCCCCTACTAAATACTTACCAGCCTGCTCGCCGTAATTTTTCGGGTTGCAGAATCCGGATGGAAGAACCGGCAATTTCAATGAGTCCGTCCTGTTTGAATTCGCTCAGCGTGCGAATAAGGGACTCGGTAGCCGTACCCACCATCGATGCCAGGTCGTCCCGCGAGTACTTAATGACCTGTTCGCCCGCGGAGGTGTACAGGTGTAGTAGCGTATCCGCTACCCGCCGCCGCAGTGATCCGTAGGCCATCGTCAGCAGTTGCTGCTCCCGTTCGGCTACGTGCCCGGCCAGTAAGCGAATAAATTCCTGACTCACGGAGCGATTCCCCGAAAGCAGCTGCTGAAAGTCTTCCTTGGGAATGTAATGCAACTGGCTATCTTCCAGAGCTACGGCCGAGTCGGTATACTCCCGGTTTTCCAGCAAGGCTAAGTATCCAAAAAACGATCCTTCCTCGTAAATACCCGTAATGAATTCTTTCCCGTCGGCATTGGTCTTGATCGTTTTAATCTTTCCGCTTTTCACGAAGTACAACCGCAGCGGCTGGTCACCTTCGGCGTAGATGTACTGTTTTTTGGGAATGGTATGGACCTTCCGATCCGCGGATAGGGATTCGAGTTTCGTTTGAGCATCGTCCAGAAAAGCTTCCAGCCCGTTGCTTTTCAGGTCGTAATCCGTACGCGTCTGGTCCAGTTGTTCAAAGCGTTTGAGGCGGCCTTCAATGGCACTGAGCAATTCACTTTCGTCGAAGGGTTTAGTCAGGTAATCATCGGCTCCCAATTCCATACCTTTTCTGAATTCACTCCGTTCGGTTTTAGCCGTCAGAAAAATGAAAGGCGTACCCGCCAGCGTAGGATTCCGCGAAAAAATATGCAAAACTCCGTAGCCATCCAGCACGGGCATCATGATGTCACAAATTACCAGATCCGGCTTGGCAGCCAGGGCTTTTTCAACGCCCACTTTACCGTTTTCGGCCGTTACGACGTTGTAACCAGCCAGTTCCAGAATTTCACACGTATTCTCCCGGATGTCCGAGTTGTCTTCAATTAACAAAATTGTTTTCATAGGTATAGAGCTATTGACCAGGTAAATGAATGGTGACGAGCGTCCCTTTTTCCAATTCACTTTTTAGCGTAATGGTCCCCCGCAGTAATTCCAGGTACTTCATCACGATGTGCAGGCCTAAGCCCGTTCCCTGGTAATTAATGGCGTTTTTCGCCCGAAAAAATCGTTCAAATAAATGCTTTTGATCTTCTTTGGAAATACCAATTCCCTGATCCTGAATAGCCAGGCACAGGTCCGTCCCTTCCAGAGTCGCCTGTATGGTTATGACCGTATGTTCGCCGGAATACTTGACGGCGTTGGAAAGCAGGTTGACCAGAATTTTCCGTAGCAGCGAAGCATCCGTGGGAAACAAATCCGGCGTTTGCAGGTCTAATTCAAATTCCTGTCCATTTTTCCGTAATCCCTGAATATCACTGAGTACTTCCTGAATGAGCGGTTCCAGAGCCACCAACGTAATGCGGGCCTCCACTTTTCCTTCTTCGAGCTTACCCACGGATAGAAATTCTTCCAGAATATCATTCAGGTGATTCACCGAAGCTGTGATGCGTTGAACGTGTCGAAGGCGTTTGTCCTGCTGCTCCGTTGCCGGATATTTTTCAATCAGCGAGGCCGACGTAAGTACGGTTGTGAGCGGAGTACGAAACTCATGGGAGGCCATGGATACAAAGCGTGACTTCAGTTCGCCCAATTCCCGCTCCGTCTCCAGAGCCTTGGCCAGTTCGTCTTTGGAACGCTCCAGCTGGCTTAAGGTCGTCATCAACGCGTGCGTACGGTCAGCTACTTTCTGCTCCAGGTCTTCGTTGAGACGTTCAATCCGTTGGTTTTGTAAGAGCAGGGCTTGTTCGGCCTCTTTCTTGAAGGTAATGTCAATGATATATCCTACGGCGTAGAGTTCTTCCTCCACCTGAAAATAACTCAAACTGATTTCAACCGGAAATACCGAGCCATCCTTCCGCTGGGCGTACAGATCGCGGTTATGCCCCATGGCCCGTACCTGCGGGTGTTGGTAGAACGACTCCCGATCGTGTACGTGCGAGCCCCGCTTGCTTTCGGGTACCAGCAATTCAATGGATTGCCCCAGCAATTCACCCTCTTCGTACCCCAACAGTCGATAACCCAGGGCATTACACGAGACGATCTTTCCCTGCCGATCAGACACAATGATCCCGATGGTGGCATTGGTAAATACGGCTTCGTAACGGCGATCATTGGCCTCCAACTGCTGCTGCATGTGCTGCATCAGCTCCAGGTTTTTCAGCCGAATCAATTGGTATTCGCCGGAAATTCCCTTGAAAGCCGTGATGCGAACCAGACCTTTTAAAGACTGTCCATCGGCCCGCATTAATTCGATTTCCTGTTCGGTAGCATGGGCGGCTCCCCAGGAAAAATGAGCTTTCGCCTGAGTCAATGCCTCCGTCTCGGAGGCGTATCCGAGGAGTCGGCAACCCGCCGGATTGATTCGAATAAACTGCTCCGTACGCAGGGCGTAAAGGGCGATTAAATCTTCCGATTCATCGAAAAGAAGGTTACTGAGTATATGATAGTCAAGCTCGTCGTTCATGCATAGGCGGCGTTACTAACCGGAAAAAACTGTCCGTATCCGAGCGGGCAAGTTATTAAATTCAGTTCAGGCAAAAAAACATTGAGCAAAATCAGGCCTGAAGCTGACAGCCCTCATGCGATCAAAAAGAAGAATGAGGCAAATTCGCTCTATGAAAGCCTTTGAAATCGTTGGCCCTTCACAGAACCTGGAATCTGTCATTCGGCCCGTGCTGCTTGTTTTTTTTGGAGAAGCCCCGGCCAAGGCTTCGGCAGGATTGGTGCAAAAGGTAAAAGAGGAAATGGAACGCATCCGTCGCGGACCCGTCGATGTACTGGGCATTGAGAGTCTGTACCACCCAGAAGTCGTGCGTAGTTTCAATATAACGATTTTTCCAGCCTTTGTACTCGTCGAGCAGGGAATGGAACGATGGCGATACGAAGGCATGCTCAATCCAGAGCAATTGGAAACGGCACTGGCTACTCCCTGTTAAAAACAAAAGACAGCTTTAAAAAGCCGCTGGGTCGTACTTGAACAAGTTACGACCCAGCGGCTTTTTCCTGATTAAGGATATACAAGACCCGTACTGCTTTCGGCTTTTCACCATAAGGTTTTAGCTACCTCTGAATCCCTTGCATTAGCCTGTATTTCAGTTAAAATCGGATAAGTCCGTAAGCCCCTGGTCCGGATATCAGCGGATTCAAAACCAAGGTAGGTGTGAAGCGGAAGCATGGACAGGTTGTAGCCTCTACAAAACAGAACTGGAAGACAACAGCACCGGCAGGCCTACCTGATTGGGCAAGCCATTCAGATGCAGTTGGAGCCGGACGTTTTCCGGGTAAGCTTCCAATTCCCGCTAGCTCCCGCGTTCCGGAGTTTTGCCAGAACCGATCTAGTTCCTGAGAAAAATTTCCTGAAAAACCTGCTCAATCGCCCCAACCTCAGGAGCCGTCAATGCCTTAAACTCCTTTGCCTTCGCCCGTTCGGAAAGCTTTCCATTCCCCTGTTCCAGAAATCGTACCAGCAGAGCTACCAGATCGTCGGGCATTTCAAAGGCATCATCCAGGTAACTTTTCAACTGGTCGTACTGCTGTAAGTACGCTACTTCTTCGGGAATCGTTTGCTGAGCCGTTTGTTTCACGCATTCGTACAGAAACTCAGCCGCCTGAGTCGCATCAAAGTAGCGATACAGGTCAACGGTTTCGTTCAGTACCTCCACATTATGATCGACCGTTGGTTTCCATTCAATCCCATCCAGCCGGGGTTTGGAGAAGGCTTCCAATACCTGCCGATAGGTCTCAATGTGCTCTAAAATAATGGCTGAAACGGGAAAAATAAGGCCTTTGGCTACGTACCCCTTGGCCGCCAGCACATGATGAAAGAGGTAGCGATGAATACGCCCGTTGCCATCCACGAAAGGATGAATGAATACAAAACCGAACGCCACGACCGCTGCCGCCAGTACCGCATCAAAAGAAACGTCCTTTTCCAGTTTCTGACTGGTCTCCAGCAGACCCTGCATCAGCGTCGGCAAATCCTTCCAGCGAGCGGAAATGTGATCCGGTATGGGCGTGCCTACGCGTCGGTCATGTTCGCCAATGAAGCCTTCCTGTTCCCGAAAACCCATTTTTGTAAAGCGGGGGTTATCAATAACGATCTGCTGTAGACGCACCAGTTCTTGGGCAGTCAGGGGTTTCTGTCCGGCTTGGCCCAGGGCCCTGCCCCACCGCTGAGCCCGGGTTTGTGGCGGTTTTTCGCCCTCAATGGCGTAAGAGGCTCTCGAATCTTTTAATAGTAAAAAAGCCGCCGTTCGGCCCATCACATCTGGATGAATTTTCCCAATCATCTGTTTGATGTGCCGGGATAAATCCAGTTGCCGGTAGCTTTCCAATACCGGCGTTTTTCGAATCATCGGGCAGAATTCCCGTACACCCGGCAGATTGTTCCGAATCCGCTGTCGTTTGACAGATACTTGCTCGCTCGTACTTCCGTATTGCAGCCGCTCATCGACGAGATCCAGGTAATTTCCCGTCGTCAGATCCGGCACGTCGAGTAATTCCTCCAGTAACCATTCGTACAGAAACCATACTTTCCGGCTGTACTGCCCCAGCGGTTCCTGGGTTACCCATTCTACAATCGGTTGCGGCCCCAGCGTTTCGAATAGCTTTTTGAGCAGACCTAATTCGATACCCTCGTATTTCAGGGCAAAGGTCAGGTGAGCCACAAGCGTTTCCTCGGGTTGGTATCTTGGCGTAAAGACCTGCCATTCTTCCGTCCGGTACTGGCGGTGTTTCTGACTAATGATCGCCAGTCGATCCGGTAAGGGAACCGCCAGCTCATACGCCCGTAGCAAGGCCGCGTAGCCTGCGAGTGCTCCGGGTTCAGGAGTAATACGATCCAGAAAAATAGTAACCTGGGAAGGAGCAATCGGGTACGTCATACATTCAGCTAAAAAGGTATTAAACGTATGAAATTTACTTAGCACTCATGAAAAGCGGTTATATAAATCAATTGTTATGAAAATCATTTATAAATGTACGAATACGGTTGGGGAAATTTTGAAAATTGATCCTTAAAATCGCCTTCCTGTATTCAGCCCTATCCACTTACGTTCGAGCCAGTGTTACAATATCTTTTACTTCCAGCACTGCTTTGGGATAGCCTTTTTGAGCAGCGTGGATCATGGCCTGCCCTACTTCTTCCAGGGTACAGAAGCCCTTAGGAAACAGGGCTCGCCCCAGTGGGTATATCCAGGCAATCCATTTATAAAAACTCTTTATATTTTTCTGGCCGGGCACCGCTTTCATAAAACCCGGACGAAACATATAGGCTTTCGGAAACAAACGCATCAAGGCATTTTCAGTCGCTCCCTTCACCCGGGCCCAGGCCATGCGACCCTGCTCATTCGTCCCCGCTCCGGTCACGTAACAGAAGGTCAGATCGGGATTGTGTTGGGCAACCGTCTGGGCGAAGTGGAGCGTCAGATCGTAGGTAGTTCGTTTGTAGTCTTCCTGACTCATACCCACCGATGATACGCCCAGACAGAAATAACAGGCATTATAACCGGCCAACTGGGAGGCGATGGGTTCCAGATTGAAGAAATCCTTGTGGATGATTTCTTTCAGTTTAGGATGGGACAAGCCCCCTGGCTTCCGGTTGATCACCAGCACCTGTTCAACGTCGGGATGCTTCAGGCATTCGAACAATACCCCTTCGCCGACCATACCCGTAGCTCCGGTAATGATTGCTTTGATTTTCATCACGGTGATGGTTTAAAATTGGAGTCAATGTTTACTGAACCCAACCATTCTTTTTCATCCAGCTAAAGAGTGGCTGCATCCATTCTTCCGTAGGTAATTTGAGTACAAAACCGTGATTTCCCGTTGGATACAGGTGCATTTCAGCAGGGACGCGATGATGTCGTAGGGCTTCGTAAAAAACGATACTATTGTCTACATCCACCACTTTGTCATCACCCGTATGCGTCAGATACGTGGGCGGGGTCTGATTGGTTACGTGTCGTTCGCTGGAAAAACGTTCGATTAATTCATCACTCGGCTTTTCGCCCAATAAACTTGTACGGGAACCTTTGTGAGCCAGCGTTTCACTCATCGAAATAACGGGATAAATCAGAATCATGAAGTCAGGACGCAGACTAACACGACCGGGGTTTTCAATGACGGGCGTATCGAATTTGGTTCCCGCCGTAGAAGCCAGGTGGCCACCCGCCGAGAAACCCATGATACCTATATGATCAGGTCGGAGTTGCCATTCTTTGGCCCGTTCGCGTACCAGTCGAATGGCTTGCTGAGCGTCCTGCAGGGGGCCCATACTTTTATCGACCATGATCGAATCGCTGGGCAGGCGGTACTTCACGACGAAGGCGGCTATACCATGCTTCACGAAGGTTTCGGCAATTTTTACCCCTTCGCCATTATAGCTCTCTGAGACATAGCCGCCACCGGGGCAGATGACGACGCCCGTACCCGTTGGATTTTCTTTAGGTAAAAAGATTGTTATCGTGGGTTGAGATACTTTGCGGTACCCTTGAATCCGACCGCCGGGTTCAGCATTCACGATTTCCTTCATGGCGTAGGCTTTCGCGTTCGGAATGGCACCTGAATACAGAGGAATGACTTGCTGAGCCTGCGTTGGGAGTAGTGTAGCTAGCGAAAGGACCAGCATTGGCAGGGCCACTTTCCAGAGGTAAGACATAACGTTAGAGGTTAATATGACGGACTAAAGATAGGGAAAGCCGCGTAAAACGCTTACATTCCTTTGCTTCTCCCCTAGCCTACTTCCTTGGCGAAGATTCAGCCGTATCGAGTCTGTTCGATTTATGGCCGTTATAACGCAAGGCCTAAAAAATCTGCGAAGCGTATTCACAGGTTTTTTAGGCCTTGGGTTGAGTATCGGTCCCTCTCTTGGAACACATAATCTTAGATAGGGAAATCCCGTAAATTTTACAACCCCTATCAAAACCAGAAAAGCGATTTAAAACCAGCTACTGATAAGCAGGCTTCTTGTAACGAGCTGCTTATGCTGCTTATAAGGAATGAGCGTCTGTACTCCCTTTTACACCCGACTTTCGGCGAATACGTCACCGAAACGCGTAAAGGTCTCGTTCGCCGCAGCCACGGCCTGAGCTTTATCCGATTCGGTACGGCCCTGGGCGTTGAGCACTTCCGTAAAGGTTTTCCACATACTTCCCGTAGCTGGCCCGTATCCTGAGAAGAAGGAAACACCTTCCGTAATACCTACTTTCTCCAGCATTTTCACAATAATACTGCCGCCCATGATGGAGCCTTCCATAACGTACAAAGCCCCTAAAGCCTGTACCGTCGTCGCGATGGTCGGAGCCGTGGCGGCGGGTAAGTCGTCACTTGTACTACCCAGGGTTTCCAGATCCGCCTTCAGGAAAGAAGCATGGCGACGTTCCGCGTAATCAGGTAGTACCTGCGGCGTAATATAGGGGGCAATGGCCTGTTCAACCGCGTGAAAGTAGGCGTAGAAATGCTTCAGAAAATCAGCGTAATCGGCTTTGTTCGTAATGGCTTTCAACCGCTGAACGACCTGTTTTTCAAGTTGCTGATGGGAGGTGCGGGTATCTTCTTTTAAAGTAAGACTTAACATCATTCGTAAATGTTCATGCAAATCGAAGGATCAACCTAAGCGTTCCTTCGAATAAAGTTCTTACCCAGTAACCGCTTTCCTGCCCCAAAGGTTGCACGGGTACGAACTTCCGAAACGCAAACGGCCTTAAAATTACCGTTTCGTCATTTCAAAAAGATTGGTAGCCTGATCCCCCAGAAAACCCTCAAACCAGACTCCGTTTTCCTGACCCCGCTCGGCCAGTTCGTAATAGGCATAACTCCAGCGGAGGGTTCCGGTACTTCCATCGGCTTCAGTTACGGGGCAATCCTCGTCAACGGCCTGTGTCGAGGACTGGCGTAATTTACTGCCCCGCTCCCCTTCGATTTGACTTTTCATTGGAATGCCCGCGGCTTGTAGACCCGCAATGGTTGTTTCCAGATCGGGCCATTCGGGAACCTGCTGGAAGTTGATGTACGCCGTGAAGTGATTGACCGCATTCCCGTGCAGCAGGGTCCAGGCCGCAAACTGCGATTCTTCATTTAAAGCCAAAACCGTTTCGCGAGGTGGAGCCGGCCAGGGTCGCGTAAAGAAGTTTTCCAGAGCCGATACCAGTGTTACTGCCGATTCGTCTTCAAGCTCCTGCTGGTCTTTTAATCGCTGTAATAATTCCCACGGGGTACCCGCCAGCAAATCCGGCGTATGAGCAACGGCCTCCGAAAGTAACTGCTGAGCCCGCCCGGAGAGTTGGGTTACGTCGAGCTGCGTAACAAAAAACTTGGGAAAGTGAGCCTCCGTGGGGTGCTGGTAATGCCAGGAATTCAGGTATTTGGTTGGGAACGCGTACGGACTTATTTTCTGGTATCCCAAACATTCCAGAATAAAACCGATGGCTTCTAAGCCGGGTGTTTGTTCACCCGTACGCGTGTTGAACGTCCGGAACGCACAGTGGTCATTGACGACCTGCCCCGCTTTTTCAAGAACTAATGCTGCGTAACGCCGGGCATATGGTACCCGTTGCTGATACCGTTCCCAGAGGCGGTCGAGTAATTGTTGGGTGATGGAAGATGGAGAAGTCATGGAAGCGTTTGATTAGAAAGGAAAGGTATAAAAGATTTCGTAGGCTTGGTCGGCTTGTCAGTTACCAACCATAAGCAATCTAAAAGTCAAGTCCAATTCAGGCTTTTGTCCCGTACCACCAATCCATTAACTGCCAGCAACGCCGGAAAGAAGTTCCCTGCTTAGTTTCCAAAGTCGAATTTCAAGCCAATCTAGCCATGGAGTTCCGCATACCAAACATACTTAGGACTCGATTACAGAACTAGTCGTTCGAAATACCCCTCAGGAAAAATAAGTCGCGATCGACCCTGCCGTTTGGCGGAAATCCCCGCTTGCTCTTGCCCGGATTGCCGTACCTTTGCCTACTCTAAATGCATGTACGGCATGAATACCCCCGAGTCAAAGGAATCTGAACAGCCGCTCCAAAACAAGACCTTTCTGGCCATTCTAATCAATACCCTGGCCGCTTCATTAACCAATAATTTTATCTGGTTTGCCCTAACCTTTTGGGTGTATCTGGAAACGAAATCCGTGTTAACCACGTCGATCATGGCAGGAGTTTATTCCGGAACAGTGGCCGTTACGGGCTTTTTCCTGGGTACACTTGTGGATCGTTACCCCAAGAAGCTAGCCATGCTCCTTTCGAGTAGCAGTTCGCTGCTGCTGTACATCGTGGCCGCGGGCATTTACCTTTCCACGTCCGAGACAACGTTCCGGAATCCCGGTAGCTGGCAACTCTGGATGTTTATTACGCTGGCTTTAATTGGGGCTATTGCTGGAAACCTCCGCAGCATTGCCCTTTCCACCCTCGTAACCATTCTTCTTCCCGAAGATCAACGCGATAAAGCTAATGGGATGGTAGGTACCGCCAATGGTGTATCATTTCTGGCCGCTTCCATTTTTAGTGGCCTGGTGATTGGCTTTTTAGGGATGTTCTGGACGCTCGTACTGGCCATTGGTCTTACGCTACTGGTTGTTCTGCACCTTTCTACGCTTTCGATTCAGGATCGTACGCACGTCCATGCCGAAGCTCCACCAGTCAGTTTTAACGTTCGTCATACCATTGCTATCATTCAGGAAATCCCCGGTTTATTCGGGCTGATCTTTTTCAACTGCTTTAATAACTTCCTGGGCGGTGTATTCATGTCCCTGATGGATGCCTACGGACTATCGCTGGTATCGGTACAGGTTTGGGGCATCCTCTGGGGTTTTCTGAGTCTGGGTTTTATTATTGGTGGACTGATTGTTGCTCGTCAGGGCCTCGGCGGCAAGCCGTTACGGACGCTGTTTCTCACCAATCTGATCATGTGGTTTGTCTGCATTTTCTTTACGTTGCAGGCTTCGATTGTACTGTTGAGCGTCGGACTTCTAATCTACATGTGTCTGATTCCCGTGGTCGAAGCCGCTGAACAGACGATTGTCCAGAAGGTTATTCCGCCCGATCGACTGGGGCGGGTGTTTGGCTTTTCTCAGAGTCTGGAACAGGCCGCTTCTCCCATTACGGCCTTATTGATCGGTCCTATCGCCCAGTATATCTTTATTCCTTTCATGACTACCGGAGCGGGTGTTCAGTGGCTGGGGTCCTGGTTCGGTACGGGGTCTGACCGGGGTTTGGCCCTTGTATTTACCCTGACGGGGATTATAGGTTTTATTGTTACCTTGCTGGCGATGCGATCCCGGGCCTATCACACGCTGGCTTCGCAATATTGAGTCTGTTCATGCGTATCCCATTTTCTTCCTCCTCACCCCGCCTGTCGCTATTTACGGGCATTCTCTGTATTAGTATCTATCCTATTCTGATTCGGATAACGCCTGTTTCCGGAGTTACGGCGGCTTTTTATCGCCTAAGTATCGCCAGCCTTCTGCTTTGGCCCTACATACTTGGGCGGAAACAATGGAAGCGTGAAACGCTGCGATTCTGGAAACCGCTGGTCGGCTGCGGCCTACTGTTTGCGGCAGACATTGCCTCCTGGAATCTTTCCATCCAATATTCTTCAGCTACCCAGGCCAGCTTGCTTACGAATCTCTCCCCAATTTGGGTAGGACTGACTTCTTTTTTGTTTCTACCGCAAAAGCCGAGTCCGTTTTTCTGGATCGGGGCGGTCGTTGCCTTAACCGGTCTTGTTCTTTTCATGGGGCTGCAACTGTTTACAAACCTTGCCTTCGATCGGGGATTTGGATTGGGCCTGCTTTCCGGAATTTGCTACGCCGCCTACCTCATGCTCAGTAAAAAGGTATTGCAAAACGTAAACCTCCTCAACTTCATGGCCTGTATGACCACGGTCGGGAGCGTCTTCCTGCTGTGTTTTTGTGTTTTGGGGAAACAGGAGCTGGGTGGCTTTTCGACGTTGGTATGGGAATCCCTGCTCATTCAGGCACTGGTTTGTCAGCTATTGGGCTGGTTTTCGGTCAGTTATGCTCTGACGCACATTCCCGCCCAGCAGGTGTCCATTAGTTTACTCAGTCAGGCCGTTTTAACAGCCCTCCTAGCATGGCTGCTTCTGGGCGAACAGCTTTCTGCTTCCATGATGCTGGGTGGCATCCTGTTGCTGACGGGTATCGCTATTACTTTCCGTAAGTAAACTTTTGAAAGGACCGCTACTGCTTTTTATAGAGAACGAAACTACCGGGCGGAAGGGTAAGCTGAACTGCCTTTCCGTTACAGGCTGCAACTGATACGTTTCTAGCTGTATTCTCCGGATGCGTGGTATATAGACAGGTAAGTACGTCGCCGGTGGTATGGAGGTCATTATCCACGGTTACCCAGGCTGTATGGCTTTGATTGACGTCGGTATTGAAAGCACAGAGTACTTCCTGCGTATGCAAAATTCGGGACCACGCTACGATCGACTGCATGGACGCTCCCCAGAGACGCGGGTAACCAAAATGGATACCATCGCCGGAAATTTTCCGCAGGTATTGCCGACCGCGTCGCAGGGCGATTTCCTGTTTGCGTACCGCCAGTAGCTTGCTGATTTCCGGAAACCAGGGATTATCCTCCCGAAAAAAATGCACTCCTTTGCTACGAAAGGCCCCAAAGGCTCCCCCAAACATACTCTCCCGGATATAGCGGTCGTGGCCACCGTGTCCGTCAAACGCCTGCTCCGTTCCGTAGTACAAACAGGGAATACCCAGCGAAGTAACATTTAAACCGATCACCGCCAGTAATTGCCGAGAGCCCGTCGCATCGGCACAAAAACGAGCCTTTTGTGGTCCCTTCCGTACCTGATCGTGATCGTCAAACAGGGTAACTACCTTATTCCGAAACCAGCTGTGCGATTCTTTCTGAAGTAATTCTGAATTGCGAAACAAACTGAAGTATTCCGCTGGGTTACGGTAGCCTTTTACCAGGTACTCCAGTTTGTCAGGAATATCGTCAATACCCAGGGCCGCATCGAGTCCCGTAAGTTCCAGCGTGGTAAATGCCCGCTGACGACCGCCCGTAATTTCTCCGATCAGGTAAAAGTTTTCCTTGCCGATTGCTAAAGTAAATTCCCGGATGACCGAAGAAAAAAACCGGGTCGCTCCCAGGTCCATGTGCTTGACCGTATCGATTCGAAAGCCGTCGAGATCCGCCAGGGCGATCCAGTATTTATACGCTTCGGCGAGGTGCAGAAGTGCCTCGGAAGGCCGGTAGGCATCCAGAGGTCCGTAACCGTGATGAATGTCTTTCAGGGATTCGAAATCGCCTTCCAAAAATTCCGGGTCGTGATCCCAATACTGAATTTTACCTTTTCGGGTAAAGGTTTGGGGCTGCTGGAGTTCGGAGGGCCACACGGTTCCATCAGGCCAAGCTCCGACTGCTTGCGGAGCAAAGGGTAATGTAGGCTGCCCCTCCGCATTTCGATATCCGCGTACCGGAAAAACCGCACCGCTGGCGTATACGGGTTGTCCGGTTTCGTAGGCAAATACGTCACCAGAATGGTTTAAAATAATATCCAGAATTACGTAGATGCCGTGCTCATGGGCCGTTTCCACGACGTCGATTAAGTCCTGCTGCGTTCCGAAGCGGGGTTCGATTTCCAGAAAATTCTGGATTCCGTAGCCGTGATACGTTTCCTGCGAGGCGACTTGTTTGAAAACCGGACTAATCCAGATCGCTGAAATTCCTAGGCGTTTCAGATAACCGATCTTACTTTTCAGTCCACGGAGCGTTCCGCCCACAAAACGTTCGCCTGCCTGCTGCCAGGCTTCAGCATCGGGCGTCAGGGCATTACCGGCGTCTTCGGGTTGGAAACGGGGTGTTTGTCCTGTAGTAACGAGCTGGCCTTCATTGTTCAAATAGTCCTGTTCCTGCCCATCGGAAAACCGGTCGAGTAACAGAAAATACAGGACCTGATCTTCCCAGGCCAGCGGCGATGGATGGTACGAAGGGCGAAGGACCGCCGGAAGCGAAAGCTCGCGAAAGGATTGAATCGGTTCCATAATCAAATCAGTATCGAAGGTCTAAGAAATGATTACTCGTTTTTTCGCCGTGCTTCCGCTCCTTTTCCTACCACTGAATATCCGAAAGCGACGACAGGGGTTGCCGTTCAACTGGAGCCAGCATCCCACGCACCTCCAGAGCAAAATCGTCGGCGTTTTTCAAAAGGTCCGAAAGTGTAAAACCCGCTCGTTGCTCAAGTTCCGTCAGACTTACCTGGTACACTTTAAAGGCATCTAAATTCAAAAAGGATAAATCATTGAGATTCTGCGTAAGCAGGAATGCCCTGACTTTCAATGTGCCCGCTTCTACATAAGCCAGAATTTTATAAAATTCACGTGGAATGGCTACGCCGCGAAAGACCTGATCATCCGTTCGGAAAACGGGTCCGCCGATGACACTTACTTTTAAATGATCGACCTCCGTTTGCTCAAAAACGGCATCTTCCAGTTTACCCCAGATTCCACCCTGCGAACTCTGGTTGAAATTGTCCATTTGCGGAGTAATGTTGGTAAAGAAAAAGGAGTCTTTATTGGCTTGCTGGGCTTCGGCCATGGTGCCCCAGATTAGATCGGCCCGTCGAGCAATATGTCCCCGATCCAGACGATTGTTGGCGTACAGCGAATCGCCCACCTGGTATTCGGCGGGCAAGCGGGGGTCCAGTGCAAAACTCAGGTTTTTACGCGTAATCTTCTTGAGGTTTCCGCCGTCAATATTCCAGGCTACCCAATAGGCAAACCGTCGGGATTTACTCATGGCGAGAGAAAAGTGTGTATACGGAATGATTTCGGAATTCCCGAGCAGAACCGCATCCAGCTGCTGACCCGTAGAAAGGTCAGGTACGGTTACCATCGGCCCAAGAAAAGCTGGGTTGTACCCCAGTTCAGGCGGAAGGGCGTGTTGGGGCGGCACTAAACTGATGTCCAATTTCTCGAATATCGAACGCGGATAACAGGCCAGGGCATATTGCTCGGGACTGCCCGACGACTCTCCGGCAAAGTGTAAGCCCGCCATGATCATGCTTGGTTGCCCTTCGGCGGTTTTAAAAAGCCAGATCGACCCCGAGTCTCCGGCTTGGCTCAGCTCCCCGCCCATGGGTAGATGGTCCGGGTCCAGACTAATTTCGAAGCCACCAATCGACTGCTCGCCGATTGGAAACCCGTAGTTGATTTTAGCCATCGTATGCACCCGAGTCACGATGCCGTGTGTCACACCCGAGGTCCGTCCGCTCTTCATGACTGTATCCCCCAGTTCGGGTTCACCGAGTTGATTCGGTACGACGTCCAGTTCAAAAACGCTAGCATCAAAGTTCCGCGTTTCGATACTGGCGATCGCACAGTCTCCTGCAGCTCCCAGGTGTGAGCGTACCAGTCTGCCCATTCGATTGCGTTCGATCCGGTTATCGTCGTGCGGCCCCGGCTGTACAATCGTATCGCCGAGTTGTCCCAGCGGACCCTGCAAAATGTGCCAGTTACTCAGCACGTACGGGGTTCCGTCCGTTCGTCCGTATACGATGCACCCAAGGGTACCCGCCGAGAGTTGATGATGCGATACGCTGATCCCCGGAACGATGGGATCCAGATGAATTTTGCGGGGATTGGATACCCGTTCATCCACCACCAGAAACGAAGCCTGGAAACTTCGCTCCAGTACATCGGTCGGGACTTCCTGACCATCTACTACGATGGCCCCGGGAATGAGTATTGTGCCGAGCGAAGGCAGCACTTCCGGCTGTACTTTCGTTTCGACTGTAAACTGGATGACTACTTCCCGGCTTCTTTTTCCATCCACACACTTGTACCCTATCCCAATGGAAGAAATGTTCTTGTCCAGTAAATAATCCGCTCCCCGTGTCCGGACAAACTGTTTGAGTTTCTCCATGAAGTTCGGGGTGTACGTTGTTTGGTTTTGCTGAGCCATGGGTTCGGATAAAAGTTAAGGCGACTCTCCTACAACGCTCAAACGCCCGGCTTGTTTCCAGTTGCCAGCATTGGTTTACACTTCCGCCAGTGGGACCGACGGTCGGTTTACTCTGACCTGGCTGAGCACCCGTCCGGCATCGTCCACGACATCATATTCGGCGGGCAGATTGCCGGGCTGGTACTTAGTCGTGGGATGGTGCAGACGATACAAAACGGATTCGTGTAAACGTGGATACAGCAGCTGCGTCTGGTCCCGCGTTGCTTCGGCAGCGGGAATGGTACGGCTACCGTTTAAAAAGGGAAACAGTTTCCAGGGCATCCGCCGATGCGGCCAGTGAAGGGTGGCCAGAGCGTCGTCGAGTCGGGCGATGCCTTCCAGATCGGTAAAATCGTTCAGTAGCAGGCCATGCCCGTATGCCCGTTTCATCATCCAGCGAAGCGTGAGGTTAGCCATGCGTCGTTTAGTATCGGGATCGGATTGGTATCCGCCCCCCACATCCGAATGAGCTCCGGCAAACCACACCTGCTCCATGCGATCCAATCCCTCGGGCGGACTCCAGCGAATGGGATTAAACAGACTCCGGCGGCGATCATCAATGGACAGGGCCTGACAGGCGTACCGCACCTGACTCGATAGAATGGTATCCCGGAAATAGTCGGGTAAGGGGCTCAAGTATCCTTTTCGCAAAACGGTACTTACGGTATCCCAAACGCCCAGGAAATGGACGTCTACGGTTCGCGAGAGAATGTCCCGGAAGTTTTTGGCTTGCCCCTCATTATTCCGTCGCCGGAATATTTTAAAAGCATAGTCGATGAGATTCGTATTTCGTTTGTGCAGAATGCCGCATTTGGCGAGGAGTCCCGTCAGTACGCGAACGGTATAAGCTCCCCGACTAAAGCCGAAGAGGTAAATACGGTCGCCGGCTTCATAGAAGTTCATCAGAAATTCATAGGCCTGCTTTACGTTTTCGTCTACCGTCCAGCCGGTAATCTGGTCCCAGCCATCCAGGAACGAATACCCGCGAGTGCCCACGCCCGGATCGTAGTAGGCAACCTGCCGTTGCGAATCAATATCCTTGAGGTGGCAGAACAACTGCATAACGTTGGAGGTACGGTTCGGCTCGTCAAGCTCGTTGGCCGTTCCATCACAACAGATGATGATGTTTTTACGCATATGGGTTGAAGGTATCCAGGCAGAAACCTGAATGTCCCTGCCTTCCAAAGATGAATAGAAATTCGTTTTTCTGCCTTGATCCTGAGGGCTTTTATAAACGAAACCAGCCCTGTACCTGCGGAACTGTTTTGAACTGCTTTACTGGCAGGGCGTATTGTTAAAATCCTCCAGCGTCTGCCTCGAAAGACCCGTGTAATACGTGGGGCAGGTTTTAAAAAGATCGTTAATCGCAGCTTTATAAGCCTCGCAGGTGTTTTTGCCCGGATTGCTGACGTAGGCATTGGCGGCGGCGGCTATTTTTTCCGCGTGGTTTTCGCAGGCGTTCGTAGCTCCGGGACCACTTTTCGAACAGCTCGTCAGGCTGAAGAACAGAATGCCTAGTCCGAAAACATACACGCTTTGTTGCTTTTTCATAGGATTGATAGATTTGGTTGAACGTCTACCGGGCCTTACCCGGTAGCAACAAAGGTAACGGTTGCTCCGGAGGAGGACCAATCCCCAATTTGAGGTACGGAAGCCAGTGAACGAGGAACATCGGAACGCTTTGATGCGGACAGGGGAGGGCCCCTATTCTTTACCCTGGAAAAGTTTTGTGAAATTTTATTTATCCCTCTTAGTAGGTGCGATTGTTTCCTAAAGTATTTTCATACTAGGCTTTCTGATTCTGATCAACGCGGTCAATATGAAATAAAACCAGTGAATATTAGGTATTTACAAAATTAATCAATTAATTTGGCCTTGCTGAGCGAGCATACCACACCGTCACCCCCCTTGTCCGCTTAGCTCCCAATCCCCTACAAAGTACCCTCCAGGTCTGGCTGATTCGCCCGCTAACCCGGACGCTGTAGTCCAGCCTGAAAAACAATATGGCCTGTAGTCGGTTTAAGTATTCGCTACCAAACCGGTACAAACCAAATTCAATCCGTCTTCGTCGGCCGCCACCGCCGCAGCAGAAAATATCCCGGCCCCTGAACAGGGGGCTGAATTTTCATTTTGCCGAGTAATGTCAGCGATCAAAGTCGCTAAAGGTTTTCTGTGTATAGTACCGGTTGAGCTGTCACCCTCATCGCATGAAAAAGAAACTTATTAGTATTGATTTGACGACGGGTAATTACGCCAGTTTCATTGATCGTCAGATTACCATGGCCCAAGAACGAACGTCAACCTATACCTGCGTTTCGAACGTACACATGCTGGTTGAAGCGTATCGGGACGCATCCTTTGCGGAAGTAGTCAATCAGGCAGACATGGCTACTCCCGACGGACGGCCACTCACCTGGGGTCTTAAATTAATTCACGGTTTTGATCAGGATCGGGTGGCCGGGCTTGATTTAATGCCTGATTTGATTGCCGAAGCGGAGAAAAAAGGAATTCCCGTTTACTTCTACGGAGGAACGCCGCAGATGCTTGAAGCTACTGACCGCTATCTCAAAAAGACACATCCTCAATTACAGGTAGCAGGCTATTATAGCCCCCTTTCCGCCCCCTGACTGCTGTCGAAGAAAACGAGACTGCTGCCATGATTAATCGCAGTGGAGCCCAACTCGTTTTTGTAGCATTAGGTTGCCCTAAACAGGAACGATGGATGGCCGCGATGAAAGGTAAAATTCAGGCCGCCATGATTGGTATTGGTGGAGCCCTGCCTATGATGGTAGGTTTACAATCCAAGGCACCTAACTGGATGCGGGCATCCGGGCTGGAATGGGTCTACCGATTCATGCTTGAGCCACGGCGGCTGTTTAAACGTTACGCTGTCACCAACAGTACGTATATCTGGCTGGTGACGCGGGCGATGCTCCAACCCAAGGCTCGGGCAAACGCCTGACACAGGCCAGTATCTGGTAGATACAAAAAATCGAAATAGTATATTTTTAAGCAGGCTTTCACAAAAGCTACAGGTTATATACGAAGAAAAACGGGTATACACTTGGCAATCTCGGGTTGAAGCTTTAACTTAACCCCGTCATTATGAGGATATACCGTCATTCTCTTCACTTTTTACCGCTTTTCTTACCGCCCATAAGATTAGTCATAGTTTAGTCAGTTATTGTACAAAATCCAGATTGTCATAAGGACGATCAAATGCACCATAAGGTACAGGCATCCTGGTTTTCACCGCTAAACTGTGATCGCTTTTACCCGAACGGGAAATGTCAGGCTTACGAGCTGAACGAATATGGGAGATCACTTCCCCAATATACGTTTATTTCAGTCTGGCATGATTATTGTATGTTAATATTCTGAGTATTTTACTAGGCATGCCGTTACATGAGCTAAAGAATACCTGAATTATTAGTAACCGCTTTCATCCATACTTTTTCCGCCAGAAGTAGGACAGTTATTTGCGTAATGTTAGATACTAAACTCTTTGCCGGTATTCCCCTAATTATGGGTTATACTGTTGCAAAGAACCTGGAAAAAGTATGTCTATACTAAAGCCTTCTCTTACTAACATATACAGTGAAGACTTCCAGAATAGCTATTACAGCTTTCCGGTCGAAGCTACGCTGGAAACTCTTGAACATCCGGGTGTACTCACTCTTCGTGCTCCGGAAGGGTACGTGTTGAAGACAGAGGCATCAGACACCTACCAGGGAGAACTGGAATTGAACTATGAATTGCAAAACGATGGTCGCTGGCTGGTTCAGCAACAAGTAATACTTCAGGCTCTGGTACGGGAGGGAGGTCGATTAACACTCCAAAATAAATGTCAGGAACTGAAGCACATTTTCATTGAACCCCGGCATGGTCTTGAAATCGGCACGACGACGATGGATTTTTATCCGGTCAAGGTGTTGAAACCTCAGTTCGGACTTTTAACCATTCGAACTCTTATCACGGACCTATCTATTCATATTCAAACAGACCGACCTGATCTGTTTCAGGTAGCAAGCGACGAAAGACCTGAGTACCTACCTGCATTACGGATGATTCCCCAGAGTAAAATACGTATATTCATATACGTTACCTATCAGGTTGCCTGTTTTCCAAGCCGCAGATCGCTACTCTCTTCATTCAAACACAATCAGAAACACATGAGGTGATGTTGACAGCTCATCCCATGAGTCGCCTGTCTACGATGGCCAAATCTTCTGGCTGGATGGTTAGAGGAGGATCAATGCTATTGGCAAGTAGTCTGTTTTTGGGCTTGTATACAACTTATCAGCATCGTTGCGAATGGTTTCCAGGACTTTGTGAGCAGAAGGTAATGCAGAGCAGGCCTGTGATAATATCGGTCTCCGAACCACCCGAAAAGCCATTAGCAAAAGTTGACCCGGAGAAGACCAGTACAAAAAAGACCTTCAGAAAGGCTAAACGCAAACAACCGCATCCGCTTAAAACGTCTACCCCGAACCGTTCATTCACTCCAGCTGAAGCCTCAGTACATAAGGAAAACCATTTGGAAAAAGTAGTAGACAACCGCTTTTAGATACCTACCCACGCCCATTTATGAAAATAGTATTGACCCATTTTTTCTTTCTCTTCGGTATACTTTCTGTATTTGCTCAAACTGCCCGTGCAACGAGTCAGTCTATTTGCTACATCAAACTAGCAAATACATCAGGGGAAGCACATAAATCTTCAGAATCCACTGGTTCGTTAAAAAGAGCAGTTTCGGCCTGTGTCAACTACATATATCGGCAGGCACTAGCAAATAAACTTTTGGATTTACATTACGAAGATTCTCAAGATTCAGATCACGCACTTCTTTTATTTAACAAGTCACTTAATCCATACGCGAAGCTAAACTGTGTTGCCAATGCCTGGGCTATTAACGACGTTAGCCAGGATATTTTGGGTAAAAAAACCTACGCGGATACTCAGCCTGCTGCTTCTGCTTTACCACTAGCAATTCTCGAAAACAACGCTTACGAAGAGTCGATTGATTTCGAATTTGGAATACGGGATAAATCCTGAAAATACGTTGTCAACTCTAACTATGATTCACCAATAAATAGATGATGTTTTGAGTCTTTTGCAGGAAGGCATTTAATGAAAGCTCAGACGTGGAAAAGTAATCAGAACGATTAGTCTTTATATTAGATATGAGTATTGGTTTGGCAACAAATAAATACTCGCAAAAATCAACAGAAAGCACAAATCCACAGTTGCGAAGGGGGCTTTATATACTCCATAAATCAACCTAAATTTTCAAAATACGTATGAATGCACCCGTCGTTTTATTTGCTTACAAACGGGCCCGAGAATTACGAGCTACCGTCGAAGCTTTGAGGAAAAATCATTTAGCCGCTGAAAGTGATTTATTTATTTTTGTAGATGCTCCCAAAAAAGCAGAAGATTGGCCGAAGGTGTACGAAGTCCATCAGGTACTCGATGAACTGACTGGTTTCAAAAGTATTTATCGGGATTACGCTAAATCCAATATTGGTTGTGCGGATTCAATCATTCGTGGTATTAGTTACGTTTTAGATCGATACCCAACGGCTATTATAGTAGAAGACGATTAATTACTGCTCCCAACTTTCTGGACTACATGAACCAGAGTTTAAAGCAGTACGAAAACGATAAAAAAATCTATTCGATTGCGGGCTATACGTTTCCTTTTGAACGCCTTCGGATTATCCTTACGAGTCTTATTTCGTTCCCAGACATAGTCCCTGGGGCTGGGCTACCTGGCGGGATCGCTGGCAATCCATTGACTGGGAATTGGTAGATTATCCTGAATTCCGTCAGGATAAATACCAGCAAAAAGCCTTTAATCAGGGTGGTTCGGACCTGGTAAAAATGCTGGAAGATCAAATGGAAGGGCGTTCGGATGCCTGGGATATTCGTTTCTGCTATAACCGGTATAGAGCGAATGGATTAACGGTCTATCCAACCATTTCAAAAGTGCAGAATATTGGTTTTGGCCACGAGGCTACGCACACCAATATTTATAACCGCTATAAAACCACGCTTGATCAGGGTTCACAGCGTCAATTCAAGCTTTCGCCGCAAGTAGAAGCTACCCCGTACTATCACCAGAAAACGTTACAACGGTATAGTGTAGTAACGCGTATTTACAACAAACTTAAAACATACGCAGGGATGCGTTAAGGTATGTTCTGTAATGGATCAAGGGTGTTCTTAAGTGATCTATAATCCCTTGGTATAAGGTATCATACAGCGAATGATTCGTCTATTCAACAAGATTCGTTCATTCGCTGCATGGTCTTTATAAACCTAGATCAGGATTTACTGATCCCTCTTTCCCATCCGATAACCATGAAAAAACTACCTTATATTTCAGGGCTATGTTCCCTGATGATCATTTTTTGTATCGGTGCTTCCTGCAAGAAGCCTGATGATAACTTTAAAGAACCAGTTGAGCAACGGACTGATACCCTCACTGTGGCCCAGTTAAGGGACTTTAGTTCACTCCCTTTACCCAGCCGAATTTATATTACAAATGCTCGGCAAAAAGGCTATTATAATCTGGATCAGGGGGATCGAAAAACGGCTGATAACCTGGGCGTAACGCTGGTTACTGCTCACGGCATTCGGTACAAACGTGACTATTCAGGCCCGGCGAATGCGTTGTGGTTTGATGTACTTCCCTCGGATGATGATATCGGTCCGGAACTTCAAAACGCGGTGAATGGAGCTGATGATGTATTTATTCCCGACGGATCGTACCGCCAACGCACTACGGTACGCTTACGCAGCAACATGAAACTGCAGGCCAATCCGGGAAAAGTTTTGATTACGTTACCCGCTACGTATGTGTCACTGGCAAACGCTATTGATCCTAAAATAGATTTGAAGAATGTCGTTATTGATGGCTTATCCTGGAATGTCACCACGCGTGAAAACGGAGTATTCGGTACTATCTATATTGATAGTCCGAATGTAGCTAATTTAACCATTCAAAACTGTACGAGTAAAGATTACGATTCAAAGGATAGTACCAACTGGCTAACGCTGAAAATTCCCGCTGGTAAATCGGCTGAAAACATTGTAGTTAAAAATAACGTAGTACGGGCCAGACGTATGGGTTGTGAGATATTTAATCACGATAACTATAACAAATACGTCGGGAAAAATATTGAGGTAAGTAACAACACGTTTTACGACTGCCATTTCGGTATTTCCTTATCGGGTCCCATGGAAAATATTACCGTCGAAAATAATACAGTTAAAAACTGTAGTTTATACGGAATTGAAATTGCTGGTGCCTTGCGTAATGTAAAAGTGAACAGTAATAAGTTTGAAGGGAAATTCGACAAGTTCTTTATCGGGTCAAATGATGGAAATGGTAATGGTAGTGTGACCGGAGGAATGATTGTTACGTCGAATGAAACCGTTGGTCGCTGCACGGGAGGAATCGCAATCTATAACGGTGGAGCATTCACTGTATCGAAGAATAAGTTTAACATGACCGGTATGATTGAAATTTCTCATTCCTCGAATGGTGGAACGTTCAGCGAGAATACGGTCGAGAGCTTATCCAGCAAAGTAATTATTTGTGATAATACCTCCAATAATCGCTTTATGAATAATGTAATTTCCAATCGCAACGCTTCCTCCAATCAGGCTGTATTCATGGCTTACGGTAATAAATCACTCAACCACGTTTTAACTGCCAATCGCTTTACCAAAGGCCCGGGTGGCAAGTATATGGAAGGTGCAGATGGTGGAACGTACAGGGCTTCCGATAATCAGGACGAATCAGGCAAACCCGTACATGAGCAACCAATAAAAAGCACGCGTATCTGAAATCTAGTAATTTCAGATACGCGTGCTTTTTATTGGTTTTATGAAATCTTCTTACTAAACTTATATAAATGTTCACTGATACTTAACCTACCATTTATTACTTCTACATGAAAGGTTTGTTAACATTTAGTACTTATATAAATAAAATCCAATTCTTTACTGTTCCTAATCAATATTTACTTACTTAAAAACGGTAAATGTAAATATATTGATTTAAATTATAACAATTATACGAATGTAGAAATAATGCCTTAGCGACGGGAATAATTGTTCCCATTTTTACATTCATTACCACAGGGTATTGTGAAATAATAAAAAAAAGCTTTACCTTTATATCGTCGCCTTCTTACATTTATCTCTTCGCACATTTTTGAATAATAGTGGTAAGTTCCTAGTGATTAACCAATTGACTATTCTTCAAAAAGTTCAATTAATGAATCAGATACTGAATTACGTTTTGAGCTTACGTATAGCAGTTGAGTTGGCATGACCTTTTAACGATTCCTAGTTGGTAAAGAAATTTAATTTGTTTGTTCATATCCGCCCCGAACGAACGTACTTTAACTAATCCTTTACTAACTTGGTACTATTGTTGAGTCAAGAATGAGCTTTTTGAAAACATTTGTTTATCATTCATTAACAAGTACACTCGTTATCATTCCATTGATTGTCTTTTCTACCCGCCAGTAGGTGGTGCCTCGCCGGTACCGAATTCCGCTAGTAGTTTCGCCGCTACCTGCTATTTGTTTAGTCTGCGTACCTGAGTTGGATACTGTAATGAATTGCATTCCCTATTTCTCCGGAATTGGGAAATGATTTTTTTATTAAGCAGTCCATTTGGCTCTCGCGTACTTAGCCTTTTGATCGTTATTTTGAATACTGTCCTCACGTATTCAACTGGCACCATATTGTCCTTTTATAACCCTGTTCCTTCAACCTGATCAAACGGGTTTTAGCCCATACACTTAGGTAAGAATGTATTGCGTCAACTCATGAATAGTATACCGTTTTTCCGCCTATCGAAATCCGTTTCGTTCGCTATATCCCTTAATGCTTATGACTGGAAAACTACACTGATCTATACACCTATCCTTGCATGCACCTCTTTTCTGCCAGTTGCTCACAGGCACTGGGTTCCCTTTCTTAAGTCGGCCGCAGCACAGACTTTCGGAAAAGCAGGTCATATTATGTCTTTGATTCAAACGAAATCCTTCATCGTAACTTTTCTGAAGGCAACAGGCCTTGACCAGGCTCCAGTGCAGGGGTGTTCCGTTCGTCCAATTCCAAGCCAGATGCTTCTTTTTCCGGCCTTTGTAAGTCACGCCTGAGAAAGTCAATGCCTGTTCACTGCCTGTTATGTCCGCCTCACATACCGACGTTTATCCAAGACTTTAATTATTCTGTTTTAGCGACGTGTCAGTAAGACTCGTTTCCTACTCACATCACCTGAATACGTATGCAAGCCAAACCAACTCCGCCTTACGAATCTTATCAAGTAGTCGACTCTAAGGGTATCAATCTTAGGGCTTCCTTACTTCCCTATTTAAACCGCTGGCCTTGGTATGTCGTATCGCTCGTCCTGGCATTTGCCGGAGCATACGTATATCTGCTGTTCAAGCAACCCATTTATCGCAGTGAACTGAGTCTGTTGTTACAGGATGAAAAGAAAGGCAACGTTCAGGCGAATCCACTTAAAGAACTGGATGTATACACCTCCAAAAAAGCCGTTGAGAATGAGATTGAGGTACTGACTTCCTCTTCACTCATGGGCCAGGTGGTAGATGCCCTGCAATTACAGGCCAAGTACTTCCATCAAACGTCTTTTGGTAAGCGGGAGATTTTTGAGGAATCGCCCGTAACGGTTCTGGTCGAGAAACCCAAGAACACCCTTTATAAAAAGCCTCTGGAGCTGAGTTTCCTCAACAACAAGCAGGTGAACATCGACGGGAAGGTATATCCCCTGAACGCCAGTATTCAGCTGCCCACTGGACAAATTCGTGTACTTACCCGGCAGGCAGTCAATGCTCAGACCGAACCGTTATCCGTGCAGCTCCTGCCGCGAAACGCAGCCGTTAAAGGTTATCTGGGAAATCTGAAAGCAGAAGCTACCAGTAAGACGTCTTCCGTCGTGCATCTCAAACTCGAAGATGCCGTACCCGAAAAGGCTGACGCTATTCTGAATAACCTCGCTAAAGCGTATAATGATCGCACCGTCGCTGATAAAAACCGTGTAGCTACGCAGACGATTCAGCTGATTGAAGACCGGCTTCGGACGGTATCGGGCGATTTATCCAGTGTAGAGAAACGCGTTGAACAATATAAATCGGCTCGCTCTATTACCGATCTGGGTACGCAGGCATCTACTTTTCTGGAGTCAACCCAACAAAACGATAATCTGCTCAATCAGGTAAACATTCAATTGGCTACCCTGAATGATTTACAAAAATTCATCAGTACGCAATCGGATGAGCAGGGTTTGACTCCCGCTACGGTGGGTCTGAATGATGTGGTACTGTTGGGGCAAATTGACAAGCTTTCGCAATTGCAGTTACAGCGGCAGCAACTCAGTCAGACGACTACTGAATCCAATTACATGATTAAGGGGATTGATGATCAGATCCGCTCTACGCGGCAGAACATCAGTCAGAACGTACAGACGATGAAGAGTATGCTGCTCAATACCCAAAAGCAGTATGAGCAGAAAAATGCCCGGCTCGAAAACAGCATCCGTGACATCCCCCAACAGGAACGTTTGCTGATCGATATCACGCGTCAGCAATCCATCAAGAATAACCTGTACAACTACCTGTTACAGAAGCGTGAAGAAATGGCCGTGGCTTTTGCCGCGAGCATTCCTGAAAATCATACCATCGATCCAGCAGAGAGCGGAGCAACGCCCGTAAAACCCGTTGGTATCGTAATGTATGCCCTGTTTGGTTTGATTGGATTTCTGGTACCCACGGCAGCCATTGCGGGTAAAGGAGCACTCAACGGTCGCGTGATGCGTCGGGTAGATGTGGAAGGCGTAACCCGCGTTCCTATCCTGGGCGAAATCATGAAGAAACGGGAGAAAGATCAGCTCGTTATTGCTCAGCATAGCAAATCGATTATTGCCGAGCAGATTCGTACCATTCGTACCAACCTCCACTTACGTCGGGGTGATATGGACGAAAGCCACGTCCTGCTCTTTACGTCCAGCATTAGTGGTGAGGGTAAATCCTTTATTTCCATGAACCTGGGAGCCAGTCTGGCCCTGATGAAGCAACCGACCGTTATTCTGGAAATGGACATGCGGATGCCCCGGATTCACCAGGTATTCGACGTGGAGAATGATATTGGCATCAGCGATTACCTCAATGAAGAAGCCTCCCTCGAAGAAATCCTGAGACCCGTTCCGGGCTATCCCAATTACTTCGTGATCCCGAGTGGTCCACTGCCGCCAAACCCCTCTGAATTGTTGAGTGGTCACCGACTGCCCCAGCTTCTGCAGGAACTACGCGAACGCTTCTCGTACATCATCGTCGATGCTCCTCCGGTAGGTATTGTTACTGATGCCCAGCTCGTTTCACCGATGGCCGATGCTACGCTGTTTGTAATCCGTCACGGCGTAACGCCTAAAGCGGCCCTCAAGGAGCTGGACGTTTTGCACCGGGAACGTCGCTTCAACAACCTCAACATTATTTTGAATGGGGTTGCGGGCGGAGATTCGTATCACTACAACTACAAGAACAGTTACTCGTATAAATAGCGTTTGCCTTCATCCCATAACCCGCAATACGATGTCACTCACGATAAATAAGAAGGTGGTCCCGATACCGATCACGAATCAGACGCTCTTTACGCCTACGCATGCCCAACCCAATCCGACTCAGTTTTTCAAAAAACGGGTTTTTGATTTGGCCATTGCTAGCTCCGTAACGATTCTGGTGCTGGTCTGGCTGGTTCCGATTATCAGTCTTCTCATCAAGCTGACTTCTCCGGGCCCGATCCTCTTTGTTCAGCTGCGTACCGGACGGAATGGCAAACCTTTTCGTTGCTTTAAGTTCCGGACGATGCGGTACGAACAAAATGCGGATTTCAAACAGGCTACCCGCAACGACTCCCGCATTACTCCCCTGGGCCGTTACCTGCGGAAAACCAACCTGGACGAAATGCCCCAGATTTTCAATGTCCTGCTTGGCGATATGAGTATTGTGGGTCCACGCCCCCACCCCATCGCTCTGGATGCCCAGTACTGGCACTCGATGCCTGGTTACAAGGAACGTTACACGGTTCTTCCCGGCATTACTGGCCTGGCCCAGTCCCGGGGAGCCCGCGGTGAAACCGAGCATCTGAGTAAAATGAAACAACGCGTTCGTTACGACCACCTGTACATTCATCGACAGTCCGCTCGCCTGGACGCTACCATTTGCTGGTGGACCATCAAAGCCGCCGCTACGGGTAATAAAAATGCCTTTTAACTGAATACCTGATTAAATCGCTACTTCAGCCTGCCTGCTGTTGTTTTAGCCTTATTTTATCTGAATCGTTTTTTGTGTATCAGTACGTTATCCCCCTTGTCGCTATCAACTCTATTGAATGGATAACCTGGTATTTCCAATGAAAAAAGTAGCTGCCGTTGTTGTTACCTACAACCGGCTCGAAGACCTCAAAGTTTGTATTACCAGTTTGCAGCAGCAGACCTTCCCGGTACAGACCATTTTTGTAATTAACAATGGGAGTACCGATGGAACGGCCGATTGGCTGGCAACCCAATCCGATCTGCTGGTTACTACGCAGGCGAACTGCGGCGGAGCTGGTGGCTTTGCAACGGGGATCGACACCGCCTATCAGGCCGGGTACGAGTGGATCTGGTGTATGGACGATGATTGTGTGGCTACGCCAGAGGCTCTACAGGCTCTGATGGAATCGCCGAATATTGGGCCCTGTATCAAAAATTGTATGTCGGTCAGTAATAAGGATCATTCCGAACTGGCCTTTTACGTCGATCGGCCCAACAAAAGTTATCGCAAAGTGGTTGATATGACCCAGGTGGACATGGTGTACGGTGTCGCTTCGTTTTTCAACGGCACGCTTATTCACCGGCAGGTAATCAAACACATTGGTCTACCCGACCGTAAGCTGTTTATCTGGGGTGATGAAGTCGAGTACATGACCCGGGCCATCAAAATGGGTTTTTCAGTAGTGACGGTTACCAACTCCGTTTTCTACCATCCCCCGTCCTTTGACCGGAATGGAATTCCCTGGCCCGGAGCCTGGAAACAGTACTACGCCGTACGAAATCAGCGACGCATTTTTCAGAATATGCACGGGAATAAGTACGGTATTATGGTTTTTCTGCAATGGTCGTTACGGGAAACTTTCGTCCAGCTTCGTTCCAAGCGAAAACACCGGATGTATGATTTTCTGATTTACAGTGAAGCTGCTCTCGACAGCATTTTTAACAATTTCAGAAAGTACCCTGATGGTATAAAAACGGTACGACTGTACCGCTTCCTTAATAAAAAAAGTACCGCTTAGCGAGGCCCCAATTAACCCGCCATTACCTATGATCGAAGAAAAAGTACTGGATGAACCCGTAAAAGAAAAGCCCCCGGTTGCCCTGTCCAAGTCGACCATGAAGCGTTTTGCCATCAATGTGGCTTCTCTCTTCAGTGTCAACGTGGCGAATATGTTGCTGCCGTTGCTTACGGTGCCTTACGTCGTTCGTATCATTGGACCCGAACGTCTGGGATTGCTCAATTTCTCCCAGGCGTATGTGGCGTACTTTACTTTATTGATCAATTATGGTTTTGATACGGCAGCGGTACGGGCCATTGCCGCCGATCGCCACAACAAATCGCTGGTCAACCAGATTTTTAGTGAAGTCATGACCGGCAAGGCCCTGCTCTGGGTACTTTCGACGATTATCTTTGGGGCCATTACGTATTTTGTGGAGGAGTTTCGGGCTCAGTGGTGGCTGCACGTTTGTACATACATCAGTTGTCTGGGCATTGTGCTCTTTCCAATCTGGCTGTACCAGGCCATGGAAGATCTGGGAAGGGTGGCTATCTTCAATACCATTGTAAAGGTACTTTTCACGTTTACAGTGTTCATCTTCATCCGTGAACCCAACGATTACATTTATCAGAACCTCTCACTAAGCATCGCCCAGGTACTCATCAGCGTAGCTGCCTTTGTCGTAGCCTTGCGGCGGTTTGATCTGACGTACACCTTCCCATCCTTTGCCCAGTTACTGAAGCGTTTCAAAGACGACAGTACGCTGTTTTTTACCTCGGTAGTGGCTACAATTTACGCAGGTTCCAATACCTTTCTGCTGGGTATTTTCTCAACGGCCTACAGCGTCGGGATTTTTTCGGCGGGTACCCGTATTGCGGGTATTACGCAGTCGTTCGTATCCCTGGCCCTGAGTCAGGCTTTCTTTCCCATCGTAGCCCGGGCTTTTGGTCAGGGTAAGGAAGAAGGACTTAAAGTAGTCCGGACCATCTTTTTCCCGGTCGTGGTATTGATGACGCTGATTACCATCGGACTGTACATCATCGCTCCCCTCTTCATTCACCTGTTTTACGGAGATCAGTTTGAAGAAGCCGTCGTTGTTTTACGTATTGTATCGATTCTACCCATTACCCTGGGTCTGAATAATTTGCTGGGGGTTCATACCATGATCAATCTGCGAATGGATAAAGCCTTTTTCCGTATATCTGCTCTTGCTTCTATTATTAGTTTGGGCTTAAATGCTTTGCTTATCAAGCAGTTAGGTCACATTGGCGTTTCCTACTCCTGGGTTATCACTGAGATTTTTGTCATCATGGCCTTTTACGTCCACCTGCGTTCGCAGGGAATTCAGGTCGTGAAGCTGGCCTACCTCCGGGAAGCGTTGGCTTTCAGTAAAGAACGTATTCAGAGTTTTCGGCAACGCTAACGAAATCATCCAGCCATGAACGTATTAATTGCTACTTTCTTAGTTCCTACCTCGCCTTCGGGCGTGGTGACCTACTGCCGGACGCTGGCGAAGGACCTGACCCGCGAAGGCGTGCAGGTTACGCAGGTGGATGCCTCGCATACGCCTACCGTCTGGAAGAAAGTGCTCGGCGTGCTCAAACGCATCATGCGTCCGCTGGGGGGAGCCTCCTCGGTAGTGTACGATGAGTTCGCTTACTTCACCGGTTTGTACCTGGCAACCCGTAAACTCCGCCATGCGGGCATCGACCTTATTCATGCTCAGGATGTACGCTCGGGCGTTGCCGCTTACCTGGCCCTGGGCCGCCGGACCCCGATTATGCTGACCTGTCATTTCAATGATGATCCGGTCAAGGAACTGGTACTGGCCTATGATCTGAAACCCTGGTTTACCCGCAAGCTGACGGCCTGGTACCAATACCTGTTCTCGTACGTAAAGAATTACGTATTCGTTTCCAACTACGCTTATACCCAGTCGCGGCACCTGTTGCCCGAAGACATTAGTAAACGCGTACTGCCGAATACGGTACAACTTGAAGGACTGTCCGTTTCCCGGACTCCCTCCCCTACCCTAACCATTACGAATGTAGGTCATATCGACGAACGGAAAAATCAGAAACTGCTGATTGAAATTGGTCACGAACTACGCTCGCGTAACCTTTCCAATTTCAACATCTGGCTGATTGGAGATGGCCCCAAACGCAGGGAATATGAGCAGCTCGCTGAAACGCTGGGCCTGAAAGAACAGGTAAAGTTTTACGGACGGCACGCCGCTCCCTGGCAGCTCGTTGCTCAGAGTGACCTGTACATTCACACGGCCCTGAACGATAACTGTCCGTATTCCATCATCGAGGCATTTGCCGTGCAGACGCCCGTACTGGCTCTGCCCGTCGGTGGGATTCCGGAAATGTTACCCGAATCAAACGGACCGTTGCGGGGTACCGACGCCCGGAGTCTGGCCAATGAAATTGCTCCGTATTTCGAAGCCGACAGACGGGCGAGTCTGGCCGAAGCTCAGGCCGTTCACGCTGATTACAAATTCAATCACCGCAAGTCGGTCAGTGAGTTGATTAACTTTTACCGGCAAACGGCTCAGGAGCCGTCGCTGGTTACGGCACAAGCCATTCCCGTTTAATAGGTCGAACCGCCCACAAGCCTTTCTATGGTCTGGATTTATCGCATTCTTTTATTCATACTCCTGTTTGGGGTCAGTGCTCTCAGCCACGGGGGCAATACGCTGAGCCCCTTTCTGGATAAGCTTACCAACGTGGTAGCCCTGATCGGCATACCCGCCCTGGTGCTTTGTTATTTACACTACCCTGCTTTTTTTAAAGTGATGGCCTGGCCGATGCTGCTGGGGGTGGTCCTGCTCGTCCTGGAATCGAAGTACCTCTACGGTACCTGGATGTATTCGTACTTCGTCATCAAGCGGTTCTTTTACAGTGGCCTGGCGATGGTTACGTATTACGTGGCTACGCAGGCCCGACCGTTTAAACTCAAGTATGCCAACTGGCTGATTTTTAGTTTTTACCTGATCAATCAGATTTTTCTCGGACAGATTTTTTCGTATAGTCTGACCTCTGAAAGCCGTACGGTTACCGCTCCCGAATCCCTGTATCTGACCATTCCTTTCCTGTATTACATGATTATGTACTTACGGGAACACCGGCTCTCCGACTTCTTCAAATCCATACTGACCTTCGCACTTATCGTTTTTCTGCTGCACCGCTCAGTCATCTCGGCGGCGGGTGCGGCGGCGTTTCTACTCGTGGTATTCGGCTTGTTTGGAAAAATCACTGAACAGGCTCTGCCCCTCGGCAAAACCCTGGGTACGTTTCTGGTGATGCTTTGTTTACTGGCTCCGGCGGTTACGCTACTGCCCGAAGCTAAAACGCAGGCTTTTCTTGAAAACGTCGGTGGAATTCTGGACCCCAAGGAAGACGAAACCGGCAGCTGGCGACTCGAACAGTCGGAATTTTACATCAGCAAGATTCCCGAACGCCTCATGCTGGGCTGGCGGTACGAAGGATATGACCGGGGCGAGATCATGGAAAACGAAGATTTCCCCGAAAAAGGCACCATCATTCACTCGCAGTACATCGACATGCTCTACAACTACGGAGCGGTGGGACTTTTCCTGAATATGTTATTGATTGTGGGTACGCTAGTGATCATGTACCGACGCAACGAAGTTTTCACAACCGAACAATCCACGTTGTTTGGCTTTCTCATCAGTGGACTGTTTTTCAGTATTTCGTACCAGTTGCCCGTATACTTCTGGGGCTTTGTGGGACTGGCCATGTACTATGGGCTATTCCCGAACGAATCGGAGGATTTTGAACAGCCTTCCGAACCTGAGCTTGTCATTCTTACCGAAGAAACTATTAATTCCCAACCGTTATGATCAGCGTTGTCATCCCCGTCCATAATCGTAAAGCGTTCACCGAACAGTGCCTGGCCTGTCTGTCAGATCAAACGTACCGAAATTTTCAGGCCATCGTCGTGGATGACGGTTCCTCGGATGGTACGGCGGAAATGATCCGTCAGAAATTTCCCGACACCGTTATCCTGACCGGAGACGGAAGTTTGTGGTGGACGGAAGCAACCAACTGGGGCATTCGGTATGCCCTCCAACATCAGGATCGCAATGAGGCGAATTTTGTATTGACGCTCAACGACGATACCAAAATGGAACCGGATTACCTGCAATCGCTCCTGGATGCGTATGCCCGGTTTCAGCCCTGCCTTATTGGTTCAGTCAGTGTCAATAGCGACGAACCGAATAAACTTGAATTCTGCGGTACCGTTTGTGAACTGTACCTGGCGGGTGGCCGTCACATGGCCGAGGATTACAACTTTGATTATCAGGAACTCGTCAAACGTACCGATCACGTCGTATCGGATTCGCTGCCCGGACGCGGCACGCTGATTCCGATGGAGGTGTTCGAAAAAATCGGTCTGTTCGATTCCAGGAAATACATTCATTACATGTCCGATATTGATTTTTCGGTTCGGGCGAAAAAAGCCGGGTATCCGCTGATCGTCGATGTGAAAAGCGTGGTACAGGAATTCGTGAGTGCCAGTGGTATTCAGGTCGAGCGGATGATTACGACCAAGCAGTTCATCGAGAGCTTCACGTCCATCAAATCACCGACGAATCTGAAGGTTCGCTACAACTTCGCCATTGACCATTCCAAGACCAAACTCGTTTATTTCTGTTTCGACGTAGGACGCATTTGTGCCGGATTTTTCCTGCGTAAAATGCGATTGATGAAACCCTTATAAGCTGTATGAAAAAGATACTTTTATCGACTTACGCCTGTATTCCCAACATGGGTTCCGAGCAGGGCAATGGCTGGAATTACGCCATTCACCTGAGTAACAGTGGCCTGGAAGTACACTGCCTGACGCTGGTGGATGGGAAAGATCGGATTGACCCCATTCTGGCGGGTGGGTTCTACCCCAATCTGACCGTTCACTACGTACGGGTACCGGCGTGGGTCGATAAATTTTGCTGGAAAGGACTCATTGGTATGTACTTCCATTACCTCTACTGGCAGTGGGCGGCGTATCAGGTGGGCAGGAAACTCGACCAGCAACATAACTTCGATTTAATTCATCATGCCACGTACGGCAGTTTGCAACTGGGAAGCTTCCTGTATAAACTGGGTAAGCCTTTCATCTTTGGACCCGCTGGTGGCGGCCAGCGGGCTCCCAAAGCCCTTAAACGCTACTTTGGCTCGCACTGGACTCGTGAATGGATGCGGGATATTGTCGGCAAAGTATTGGAATACACGAATCCAGCCTATTTCCGAATGCTGAAAAAAGCGGATTTAGTAATTGTAACGAACAATGATACCTATGATCTGGTACGGCGATTGCGGCCAACCCAGCCCATTGAGCGTATCTGGGATGTGGGCATGGCTCTGGATTTTCTTCCCCGCGAAGTCACCGTACATCCGCCAAAGGCAACCCTCGAACTGCTCTGGACGGGTCGGATGCTGCCCCGCAAGGCGTTGGAACTGACCATTCAGGCCCTGAGTAAAGTCGATCCCAAGCTTTCCGTACGACTCACGATTGTGGGAGGGCAAGGTGAAATGGTCGAGCATATTCCCGGCTACATCCAAACCTACAGCGTCGAAAACCGCGTCAACTGGGTGGGGCAGGTTTCGTATGATCAGATGAAACAGTACTACATCGATTCGGACGTTCTGTTTTTTACCAGTTTACGGGATTCCTGTCCGCACCAGCTGGTAGAAGCCATGTCGTACTGTATGCCAATTCTGACGCTGGACTTACACGGTCAGGGCGAATTAGTGAATGGCAGTAACGGCATCAAGGTTCCGGTTACGAACGAAACCGAAGTGGTAGCCGCTTTGGCCCGGGGCGTGGAATGGATGGCGGCTCATCCCGAAGAACGCCGTCAGATGGGTCTGGCCGGTTATGAAATCGCCAAGGGACTTATCTGGGATCATAAAATCCGGCGTTTCGTGGATGACCTGTACCCGGCCCTTATGAAACCCTCGGCTTCCCGTACGTCGGCAGAGGTTTCTACCCCCTAATCCGTACGCCGAAGGCATTTCAACCCCTATTGATCCGAAACCATGCATATTGCTATCCTAGGCTTCATCGCTACCCGGGATTTACTTCCGGCCTCCGCTATTCAACCCTCCTATCCCAAGGGCCGGGAGGGGGCTCCGCTCATCACCAATTTAATCAAGGCGTACCTCAGCATGGGCCATCGGGTTCTGGCGATTACCCACGACGATACGCTGAGTGCCGACGAACCGTCTTTTATCCTCGAACAAGGACTGCTTACCTACGTGGTTGTGCCCTGCCGGCAACGGATTTTTCGACCCAATGGCAAACGGATCGGCCGTAATCTGGATTTCTACCGGTTCGAACGGCGACGGATGCGGGAAATTCTGGATCGCTTTCAGCCGGAAGCGGTGCATGCCCACTGGACCTACGAATTTGCGATGGCGGCTCTGTCGTATACCCCCAACGCCATCATTACGGTGCACGACAACGCCCAGGTTATTTTCAATTACGTTCGTACCCTCAACCGTTTTTTCCTGCTCCTGATGGCCCGGCAGGTATTCCGCAAGGGCCGCTGGTTCACGGCGGTATCCCCTTACATGGCCGACACGGTAAGTCCCTGGGCTTCGCAGAAAGTCATGGTGGTACCTAACCCGGTCACCCTACCTGACCGCCTGGGCGAACCAGCCCCGGTTACAAAACCTATCATCAGTGTGGTGGTGAATGGCTGGGACGACCGCAAGAATAATATCAAGGCCCTGCTGGCCTTCAAAGCATTGCTCCAGCAACACCCGACTGCTGAATTATGGGCAATGGGTACGGCCTTCGAGCCGGGCAAAGAAGCAGAAGCATTTTGTCGGGAAAACAACATTTCCAATGTCGTTTTCATGGGTACAACCAAGTACTCAACGGTGCTGGAGAATATCTCCCGGAGTACCTTCGTACTGCATAGTTCGCTGGAAGAGTCGTTCGGCATGGTACTCGTGGAAGCCATGAGTTACGGTATTCCGGTCGTAGCGGGGAAGGATAGCGGAGCTGTTCCCTGGGTGGTACAGGACGGCGGACTGCTGGTAGACGTTACTAAAGCCGAAGCCATGACCGATGCGATGCACCAGTTGCTGACAGATGCCGCTTTGTACGAACGCCTGTCTAAACAGGGACTGAACATGGTACGGGCCCGGTTTCCCCTGGAAACAGTGGCTCAGCAATACCTTGACATTTACCAGAGCTACGGCTTGCAGGAGTCCATCCCGGTGCTGGCTTAAGCAGGCTGCATACGACCTACTGGCCCTTCCCACCAAACCGCGTATTCATGAATCGTATATCTACTCAAACTCTGTCCCTCAGTCTCGGGATCTTCCTGATCTTCTCGCTGAGCCTGATCGTTTCTTTATTCTTTAAAGATCACTGGTTATGGATGGATGAAGTGCTGAGTTATCTCCTCGTGTCAGATCCCTCGCTGGCCCACGCCAATGATGCTCTGGTAAGCGGCATGGACGCCAATCCCCCGCTATTTGTGAATGTGTACTGGATGCTGGGACACGCTATTTCCCTGGATTTCCAGTTCCTGCGAATGGTCTCCATCGTCTTCTTTGCTCTGACGTTAGCCTTGTTTTTCTGGTACACCACAACCTTAATGGGCACGCCACTTTCCAACTTCGTGCTGATTACCCTGATTGCGGCTTTCACGTACCTGAATTTAACCTTAGCAACACAGGTGCGATCCTACGCCCTGTTTTTACTGATCAGTCTGCCGTACTTTATAGTACTCCATCGCCTGATTGCTGAACCTCGCCATCGGCTCTACCTGGGTCTGTTCGTACTGCTAGGGCTGGGGCTGAGTCTAACACATAATTTTGGTCTGTTCTATTTGGCGGCTTCGGGAAGTTTCTTCTTTCTGCTCTGGCTCTGGTCGAAACGACAATCAGTATATCTCTGGCCGATGGGGGCTCATGTACTCACCCTATTGCTGTGGGCTGCGGGCTGGTTCACTCGTTTTCAGATTCAGACCGAAGCCGGTAAGCCTCACTCCTGGATTCCGCTTCCTACCTGGCAAAGCTTCTTTACTACCGTTGGTGAATTGAGCCCTACGCTTTCGTACTCGCTGGAGCAACGAAGCTGGTTGGCCTTCCTGCCCTACCTCCGTTTTTTTGGGGTGGCTTTTCTTTTCGTTTTCATCCTGCGTAAAAAACTCAGGGATGGCTACGCGGCCTTTCGTACGGATGCAGCTTTCCAATTCTATCTTCTGTCGGGATTTATCTATTTCAGTACCATTCTGATTTCGCTTGCGGTTAGTCTGGTGCATACGTCGGTTTTCATCAGCCGGTATTTATGGCCTAACCATCTGTTAGTTATGTTTCAACTGATGTACGCCTTTTACCAGTTCTACACCCCTCCCCGGCTATCGGGCTGGTACCGGCTCGCACCCGTGTATGCTCTGATAATCGGAGCTTTCGTGTTCTATCAGAATCGCAAAGTCGTCCATTTTCCAAAAGGCATTCTATCGTACCTGCCGCAAATGAATCCCCGGTATCCGGTCTTTGTAGAAACGGCGGATTACTTTTTGCCCATCTGGTTTCACAAGTTTCCGCAACAGGTGCATTACCTGATTCACTGGCCCACGGCTGCCGTACCGACCAATATCCTCAGTGCTACCGTCGAACATAAGATTCTCAAATCCGTTCGGGAAAAATATCAGGTTCCAGGGTTGATTCTGGCCAAAGATTTCACCAAAGCGAATTTCCCTCATTTCTACGTAGTCGATGAATCCAGTCACTACCAGATGGAAAAATTCATCAATGCCCAACAGATTAAAGTGGTTCGTCAGCTGCCCATAGACATTGATGGGCATCGCCTGCTGGAATGTACCTTCAATTAAAAAGGGCACCTGGCGGGGTGCCCTTTTTTAATTGAATCCCTAACCCAGGGCTATCTGGATCCGCGGCTTTGGTTAAAGCGTAATCACGTTTCCGTCTTTGTCGTAGTTATTATAGAACTTAATACTGGCACCGTTTCCGTAGCCAACATACCCACCCGAGCTTTTCACGATTATATTGTTGGTAAAGAGATTGTTCGTTGCTCCGGCTCCATTCACGATAATCACCAGCCAGCTATTTTTTACATTTTCATTGCTGATGTAGTTGTTGATGAAACGCAGGTTACCGACGTAGTTGATCTGGATTACTTTGTTTTCGGTCGTGCTAATGATCTTGTTACCCGTAATCTGAGCATTGTTAGTCGAACCCGTCAGGTCCAGTACGCCCGTCATGTTGATGTAATTATTTTCCATCAGCATATTGAAACCGTTCCGAATCGTCCATTTCCCGGTGCAGGTACCGATGGTACGATTTCCAAACATGTGTGTTCCTTCACCAATCGTGCCGTCGCCATCATTTTCCCAGTTTCCGGCGAACAAATCCGCGAACTTACCTTCGAAACGGTTATTGGACAACGTTGAGTTGTGCAACCATCCAGCGAATTCCACACCGTACGTCGGACAGTCTTTCAGGTAATTGGCATCGACCGTTACGTTGTCGAATGAGCCAGCAATCGAAATACCGAAGCCACAATTCTCAAACCGGTTTCCTGAAACGGTAATGTTCTTACCCAGGTACTTCTGAGGTAATCGCTGGGCCAGGAATTCCACGCCCATGCGTCCGCCGCGGGCGTAGTTATTCCGAACGATGATGTTGTCCGTTGATTTACCCGGCGATACTTTCAGGAAAAACCAGTTCACGTTAGCCGTTTTCGAGGTGTGGATACTCTGGCAGTTTTGTACCAGGAAGTTTTTTATGGTCGGACCATCAATCGTAATGGGACCGTACGAACCTTCCACTTTCGCCGTTGAAGACACTTCCCAGTTGATACCATCAATGGTAATGTTTTCCAGTTGTTGCTCACTCCAGAAGTTCTGGAAGGAAATATATCCGGCTCCGTTGAGTTTAAGGGTCACTTTACCGGGGTTTCCTTTGATCGTTACGTTGCTACGGAGAATCACTTTCGTGACCTGCGAATACGATCCATCCGGAATGGTTACGACGTTATAGGCATTGACGGCCTCCTGCAGTTCTGGACCAATATCCGAATCTGTCGTACTTACTCCAAACCAGGTGGCGTTGGCCGCACCGCTAAACGCCCGCTTGTAACGCAGCCCATTGCTGGTAACCAGCGTAATTCCGGTGTTGTCTTTGCTTTTCTTATCCGTAGTTACGAGTTTAAATAAACCCTGTTTTCCCTGATCGGTCAGGTATATACTATCCGGAGCGACAGTGCTACTGATGGCCCGGATTTCATTCAGACTCATTGATTTCACGTTTGCTGACAGGGTCGTAGGTTTTGGGGCTACGCTGTCGTCTTTCTGGCACTGCGTAAAGAGCATAGCTACGCCCAGCAGGCCCATCATTTGGGAGACAAATGAATACTTCATGAGGTGTATTAGTTTAGAATAAGTAGGTAGATTCGTTTAGCAAAGGGCAATACAAGCCTGACCTTGAGCAGACAAGGTGCAGTTACGAAGTAGCTTCAGAGGTCAGTAAACTCCACGGAAAATCAATACGTCATTGCCATTACCGGCAGTAACGATAATAACTATACGTTAACGGATACTGAGAAGCAAACGGATAAGTAAGGCATGCCTGGGGCATGCGAAGAACCGGCAACACTCCCGATGGCGGCGGTAAGTTGTTAGCTATGTAAACTATGAATGAGCAGTGAAGCTCTTTTTTGTCATTGCGTAGGCTAATGAGATAAATGTAACACTAACACGTATACTATTTTCTAGTAAAGCAGGTAATCCACAAACTGATACCAATTTTATAAAACGGACTGCTTCAAACTAAGTTTACTATAGAGATCCTTTATCAAGGTTCTATTTGTAGTCTGCGTTTCCGGGCTTTCAGGAATAGGTCTACTCCTTTACCCCAGAAAAGCGTACTGAATTAAGCTGCGATATTACTTGCTGATGTTGAAGGAAGGACTATAAAACCGTTTATCTTTTGTTTACGTCTGCGTAAAGAAAAGATAATACCAAACTTTTTACTGGAGTTGCAGAAATCAATAACTAAAAAAAATCCTTAGTCATAAAGACCTGAAACCCGTGGAAAATACCTGATTGAGAAATATTGAATAAAATTAACTAGAGCTTCACGATCTTCCAGCATTTACGTCTAATTTTTATAAAAATTATTTGATTTATTGATAATAATGTTGAAAAAATACAAAAACAATACCTAACTGGAAATGGTTACGGGGGGAATACGGGCTTAATCCGAAGTATGTAGATTATTTTCCGCACTTTTTTCGAAAACGCGAAATAAATGTATTATTAATTGTTCACAATATAATAGCTCACAATAGATTTTTCGTTCAAAAAAGTTCATTATGGCACAGATATTATACCAACGCTTGCCTTACTACCTATATCAAGTCAATCCATTACGCTATGAACACCGCCGAGATTTTTGTAAACAACATTGACACGAATGCCATTTTATCCGAAATGGCCCGTTTAAAAGCCCAGAATCGTCTGATTATTCATCTGCTAACCAAAGATAAAAGCGATCAGGAATTTGATCATTTCCAGGATCTGGAGCATTTTTTCTACGTACAGGAAGCCCTGCAATTCATTTCCAGCGGGAAAGCTCAGGCCACGCCCGAGCAGATTGACTCGCTGGAAGAAGCCTTACGAACGCTACAGAGCAAGGTTCAGGTCTAGGCTGTTCCACAAAAAAGCCGCTTCCTGTATTGGAAGCGGCTTTTTCATTAGATTGACTACAGAGGGGCGACGGTCAGGGCGAGGTGGTCAGTGGTTATGGGCTGCAATCGTTTCAGCGTAATCCGGTAAATGGTATCACCCCACTTGGTCCGAATGCCTTGGTCTTCGGGCGTTTGCAGGGCTACTTTCTCTACGAATGGCTCCCATTTTCGGGAATCGTACTGTACCACAAAATCACGACTCTGCCTTTTTGTCCCTTACTACGGAGGATGAGCTGCCCCTCTTTGCCTACTTCTACCGGATAACAGGTCATCAGATGCTGACTGAGACTGTCGGCTTTTTTGAGGTGAAACTGATCCGTAATGATCACCTCCCTACCCCGCTTCAGACGCATACTCCGTTTCCAGCTTTTCACGCCCGCTTCGGCTGGATAGGCCTGAGTCAGATCCAGCGAAAAGGTTACCTGCTCTTTTCCGCCCTGATAGGTCACCTGCCGGGCTTTGAACGTATTTCCTGGGGGCTGACTAAAACCATTGATCGTGGGCAGATTATGGTAAGCGGAGCCGTTGTACCAGATGTCGTACCGCTGACTACTAAAGGTTTTTCGCGTGTACGTACCGCGGCCGACATCAATGAGCAACGGTTGTCCGTCGAAATACACAACATAATTGCCGACGTCATTGTGATTGTGACTTTCATCGTTATGTCCCCCCTTACCAGCCAGGTAAAACCCCTGCGTGGTACCCGCCCGGTCGCGGGCGGCGAATACCTGCAGGTCCGGTAACCAGACGTCAGCGGGCAGAGCGAGTCCTTTTTCCGCCCGTTCAAATTCCTGCTGCATAAAGAGTGCGTAGAAGTTGCGGAAGAAATGATACCGCGGCAAGGCCCCCGTTTCGGGTTTGCGATAGTAAGCTCCAAACCGCATCATATCGGCATCCTGAATATCCTTGCCGTAGCGGTAGATCATCGTGGCTGCCATACCGGGTTGCGGATCGGCGTCGGCGAAGTTTAAGAAATAGTTGGGACTGATTTGAGCCCGGTAGATGAAGCGGCCCATGTTCCGGAATTTTTCGTCGGCATACACGTAAGCAAAGGCATTCCGCGAGGCAGTATTCAGCATGGAAATATTGTCATACAGGGACGCGGCAGCGGCTCCCCAGTAACTCGGACCTTCGTCGCATCCCCCGTCGGCCGGATAGGGATTTAAGAAATTATCGAGCACGCCCAGTAGTTTGTGTACCGCTGCGGCCCGTTTTTGATCCTCTTTTTCGAGCAGCAGTACAGCATTCAGCCAGTTCGAACAAATCCAGGGATTCCAGTTATTGGGCGGCCGACCATTAGCATGACTTTGCATCCAGCTGTGGGGCTGATTCATTAGTGGTTCAAAAATCCGGCGATTGGTTTCGTAATAGATACGTTTGCGAATTTGCGGGGTCACGGCGTCCAGTTTATCGCCCAGGTAATAGTCCACCCAGGCCAGATACGTTGCCGTTTCCGCCGCAAACAAATCGACAAAGGGTTTGGAAACATCCACCAGACCCTTGACCTCGCGGGGCAGGTGAGCCGAAGCTCCCCAGAAAGATTCTTCACAAATGGACCAGACGCCATCAATAATGGGGTCTACAAATCGCCCCTGATTTTCGTAAATCTCCGCCAATAGCAGGACCCCCAGCACATCCCGTTTCTGAAAGCTAATGCTTTGGTATTCATCCCGATTACCCGTACGTTCGATCAGGAGGGATTTCGTAGCGGGTACGTAAGGCCATTCATAATTCAGATAGGTTTCGGCTTTTTTCACGTACGCCTTCATCATCCCGGAATCGGCCTGAGCCCAGCCCGCCCGATCTTCCCGACGCGGAAAGGGCGTCCATTCCCGCTGCGGAATCAGTACGTTTTGTAGTGCTTCCACCGAAAATTTCCCACTCAGTAAGTTTTGCTGAGCCAGAGCCGGGACAGCCAGCCAGAGTAGCCAGCCGATAAGGACGTATCGTTTCATGCAACGTTAGAAAAGGGCTTGGGTAAGACGCATAAAACCGCTGGGATTCGGGATCGTTACAGCAGGAACCTCCGGATATTTTCGGGCCGCCAAGGCTTGCAAAGGAATGAACTCTTCCCGGTGCATGGCTTTGATTTGCTGGTGCGTCCAGGGCTTTTTGCCTTCGGCGTAAGGTAATAGCCATAGGAAGGCTTTTTTGAGCCCTTTTCCCTCGGGTGTCTCGTAATTCCAGAGATTCATGTTGAGACTTTCCGCCAGCAAGGCCAGTCCAAAGAAGCCCTGCAGGTTCATGACGCAGTACCCCCAGGAAACGGTACGAGCCAGTTCGTGCGGCTGACTGCCATCGACTGCGAACTGACTACTGATGCGGGGCAGGGTATGCTGCTCCAGCATTCGGCGGGCCAGGGCGGTATCTTCAATGAATAAGGCCATGGCCACTGCCTGAAAATCGTAATACGTTCCGTGGTTGTTGTGTTCATCGGCCTCGTCTTTGCCGACGGGGCTAGTCTGCATCCAGTCCAGAAAGGTACGGAACCAACTTTGCAAGGCCTGATGCTCGGCTTTCGGCCAGGCTTTGGAGGGTTTTAGCAGTTGCACGGCATCTACCAATGCGGCAAAATAGCGGCTGTCGATCAATCCGATTCCTCGCCCATCGGTGACCCCGGGAATCGCCTGCCCGTAGTTCAGGTTCGGGTTCATCCGGGTTTCGGGATTCAAAAACCAGACGCGTAGCAATTCGGCGGCCCGGCGGGCGTAGGTTTCATCTTCCGTGAAATAATAGGTTACGGCCAATTGCTGTACATCTTCGCAAAGCTGGTGCAGGTAGGTAGCATCCTTAATCGTATACCGTTCCGGATTTATGCGACCGTCCTTGCGGATGTACGGCAGCCCATCCGGCTTGGTCGAATCGGGCCACCAGTACGGTCCCATGCTCATGTAGTCGTGCTTGTCTCCACTCGGCGGTACTTTGCTTTTGTACGTAACCGAATACGCAGGATGGTTCAGGGTTTGCCGGGCCTGTTGAATTAACGCTTCCAAAGCCTGTTGTACGGCCGCATCACCCTGCCTGCTTCGGGCTTTTTGCTGAGCCAGAAACGTACCATCGAGCAAAAACGTGGGAGCTTTTTGCTGGGCCCACAATGCGGGCATGGTCAGTGCAAAGAAGAGTAACGCGATTAGTCGGTTCATCAGCAGGAGGTAGCAAGGGCTTCCGATACGGAAGCCCTCAACGCATTAATTAAGTTGTAGTCGTTTGATACTCACCGTCATACTCTTTCCCGTATTATTCACCGCATTGACGTACACATAAGCTGTATACGCTCCATCGGCCGTTTTGACGAACGCTCCCTGATCAGCCGTTAGACCAAAGGCGTAATCCGACGCATGAGTAAAGGTGGTACGCTCCAGATCAACATCGTCAATATAGACATCAAAACCCGCCGTACCGCGAAGCTGGGCATCTTTTACATCGACTCGTTTGTCCATCAGCGTACGCGTCGTTAATCCGGCGGGCAGGCTTATATCGCTCAAGTACTGGCTTCGGGAGGGAGCCACCCAGGCGTGACCGAAAGTAAAGCCGCTTAACGTCGGTCGGTAGAGGTACACGAAATCAATTTTGGCGGCCAGATTATTACGTTCCACTTCTTCTTTCGTGTATACCGCCATGTCGGCAATGGACACGTAGGCTCTAGCTCCGTCGGTGAGTTGGAGGGTACGCTTCATATCCATACGACTAATGCGGTAAGCTGGCGACTCAAACCGTACTTCTTTTCCAGTCGAGGAAGTACCACTGAACCGAAACCGCACCTCACGACCCTTGGCTTCTTCCGTAGGAGCATAGGAATAGCGTAACGTAACGGCTGACTGGTTTTCGCCCCCCAGCAGCGTAGCCGTAGAAACCGCTCCAGTCGTGACCGTATCCGAAGCCGTTTGCACGGGTTGATCCACGCCGGTATTTCGGTTCGTATACCAGGAATACCGACTGAATCCCGTACCTGTTCCTCCGGCAATGGTAGCTTCCACCCGTACCTCTTTGAGTTGTCCTTCCAGCGTACCCAGGGCGTAGGCAAATTCCATGCGATCACCGACAACGGCAGGACCCGTCGTTTTTTTGAGCAGGTCGTTTCGGAGCGGACCACTGGGTTCATCGTCCGATTTCTGACAGGCCTGTAGTACTACTCCCGCCAGTAAAAGAGTCCATAGCTTTTTCATGTTATTGCTGGAGAGTTACCGTGACTGTATACGTTTTCCGTACCGTCCGATTGCCCGAGACGACTGTGTATTGTTGCGGTTGTGTATAGTCCGTCCAGATGCCCATGGTCGGTTCTACAATGGCGTCCGTCACCACACTGCAATAGGGTTTTACGCGTTGCAGATTAGTACCAAAGCGAGCCACCGCCGTGACGGTCTGGGCTACGGTATCTATTTTGGTCTGACCACTGACTAACACCGTACGGTGATCTGAACCGAGTAAATCGAAGAAGGTCATGTAGCACTGCGAACGAGTAGTAATCAGCAGCCCTGTTTCATCGACGGGCATTTTGGTACAGGAAAGAGCCAGCAGTCCGAGGAGTATGAATAAGTAGTTTCGTTTCATAGGAAAAAGCATCTTCGGGCTTAGAACCACGGTTCGTTTTGGATGATCTGCGGGTTAACTTCAATCTCACCCGTCGGAATCTGGAATTGGTAGTACCGCTGGTAATCGCGGATGGGAGCGTTCACAAATTCATCGCGAATCCGGGTTCCCTGCGAATCGTACAACACCTGACCGGAGGGCATAGGCCAGATTTCCTCGGCTTTCCGCCAGCGGCGAATGTCGAAGAAGCGGTGCCCCTCTCCGACCAGCTCCACAATACGCTCTTGTTCGATGGCTTTGAAAAATTCATCCTTGCTCGAAAACTTCGCCTGGTTCAGGGGTGGTAGATTCCCCCGACGACGGATTTTGTCGAGCAGACCAAACAGTTCGGCCGTGGGTCCGCTGAGTTCGTTGACCGCTTCGGCGTACATGAGCCAGACGTCGGGCAATCGCATCAGGTACATATCCTGCGGGCCATCGCTCCGACCAATACCGCCGGTTTGCCGAATCCATTTCCGGAAAACATACCCCGCTGGAGCCCCGTCGTAGTTGATGAACGTAATCCCGTCGCGGTTCCCAAAGCGGAAGGTAATGCTGTCCTGTACGTTCAGTCCGTCCGTCGTCAGGCGAAGCATTTTCTGTTCGTCCCAGAGCATAGTCGCCCGCATACGGTAATCCCGGCCGACGTATGAACGGGGGTTCGTAGCACTGTTGGCCAGCGTAGTATTGCGACTCAATACCACGGACGGAGCAAAATCACCCGTACTCGTGAGCTGATACCGATTTACCAGCCGATAGGTCGGAGCCACCCATACCTGACCGTTGCCGGTGTTCCGTGAGCCAAAATCCCGCTGCATTTCTTCACCCTGATTGAGTAAAGGACCACCAAACTGTACCGAAAAGAGAATTTCCGGATCGTATTCGTTGAAATATTGAAACAGGTGCCAGTAGTTGGGATTGTCCGCCGGACCCGGCTCACCATTCCGAAACAGCGGAATGTTTTTGTCGATGATTTTCTTGAAATCCGCTGCCGCTGCTGCGTAGTGCTTCTGGGCTTCGCCCGCATTGTTTTCGTTTTTCATCCAGCAGGCCCAGTACAGATTTACTTTGCCGCTGAAGCCCCAGGCGGCCAGCTTCGAGGCCCGGCCCAGGTTATCGCCCGTATAGTTGTCGGGCAGTACACTCGCGGCGTAGGAGAGATCCGCCAGAATCGAATCTTTCACAACGGCCCTGGGCGTACGCGTCAGGGTATACGCTTCGGCATTGCCGTTGAGTCGGCGACCGAAATACGGCACGTCGCCCCAGAGGTCGATCAGACGGAAGTAGTTCAGAGCCCGCAGGAAGCGTACTTCGCCCACCAGGCGGTTCATCAGAGCCTGATCGCTTTCGGATCTCAGGTTTGCCCGCAGTGTACCGATGTTCTGAAGTACATAGTTAGCCCGGTTGATGGTCCGGTAACAGTCTCCCCAGAGGAAGCCAAAGTTGCCACTCGAACCGATAGCACCAGGGTTGTACGTCCCCTGGTTGTTGCTGGTACCCCGGGTATGCACGAATTCTCCGGCTCCATCGAAGTAGTACTCGCGGTCAAAGGTCGTGCGGTTGGCTTCGTACACACCATTGACGGCGAAAATGGCATCGTCGGTCGTTTTCCAGAATAAATCCGAAGAAAGCTGAGTAGTGGGTACCTGATCGAGCAGGTCTTTCTGGCAGGCACTCAGGCCTATCAGTACTATTCCCACCATAGATATGTATCGTTTCACGAGCGAAAAAGTCAAGGTGAATTAAAAACTCAGGTTCAAACCAAAGGAATACGACTTGAGCAGCGGGAAAGGGTCATCCTGATTGTCGGCACCCGATTGCGTCGTACTTTTTTCGGGATCAACACCCCGGTACTTACTGAAGGTCAGCAAGTTCTCAGCCGTCAGATAGACCCGTACCCGGCTTACGCCGATGCGGGTGGTGTATTTGCTGGGGATATTGTAGCCTGCCTGAATGTTCTTGAGACGCAGGTAGCCAAAGTTGTCCAGCCAGAAGGTTGACTCCGCCTGATTGTTCCCACCCGAACCCGTAACCAGCCGGGGTAAGGAAGCCGAGCGATTGTCCAGATTCCAGGTGTCATTCCAGTGAAAGTCCTGAAACGCATTCCGGGCGGCGGGAATATTGACGTTGTTGAAAGGCTCCAGCCAGAAGTCTTTCCGCCCCGTAGCGGCCTGCCACAAGATGCTCAGGTCGAAACCTTTGTAGTTACCAAAGAGGTTAAAGCCGTAATTGCCCGTCGGTTGCTCCCGGTTGAAACGGGGCATGGCCTTGCGGTCTTCGTCGTTGATCTGACCATCGCCATTGAGGTCGCGGTACAGAATATCGCCCGGCGAAACGTACTGGCCCTGGTATGGAGCATTGGCGATGTCTTCCCAGCTCTGAGCAATGCCCTGCGATACGCGACTGTAGGCGTAGTGGTAAGGCATGTTCAGGTACGTATAACCTTTACCGAGAAACTCATTCCATTCCAGCAACCGATTCTGGTTGAAGCTCACATTCATCGTTGCTCCCAGGTTTACCTGACCTATTTTAGTGCGGTACGTCAGGTTCACTTCCATCCCGTTGTTCCGCAGTTTTCCGATGTTCATGCGGGGAGCGTTGTACCCCGAAAGCAACGTGGATAGCGACGAAGGCCGGATCATACCCGTAGTGAGTTTGGTATAGGCATCGATTTCGGCGGTTAGTCGTCCGTCGAAAAAGGCCAGATCGAGTCCTACGTTGGCCGTATTGGTTTGTTCCCAGGAAAAGTCCTCATTGATGATCTTGGCCGAACTGAAGCCCTTGGCGATCTTTCCGTTGAGGATGTAATTGGTCAGGTTAAAAATGTCCCGTTGCTCGTAGCGACCCACACCCGAGTTATTGCCCAGTTTACCAAGGGAGGCCCGGAGTTTACCCGACGAAATAATCGAGGTCAGATTCTGGAAAAAAGGCTCCTCCGAGAAACGCCAGCCCGCCGATACGGCCGGGAAAAAGCCAAACTGATAGCCGGGCAGGAATTTACTCGACCCATCGTACCGGGCCGTAAATTCGAACAGGTACTTATCATTGACGACGTAATTCAAACGACCGATCACCGAGCGTAAGCCCTCCGCGTCGCTGTTTCCTCCGGCGGTTTGCGTCGTCGTCAGGGCCGCGTCAATTTCACTAAGCAAGGGATTGATCCGGTCGAGACGGCTGGCGGACATGTTTCGGTTAAACCAGTACTCTTCGGTATAACCCAGCAGGGCCGTTAGCTGATGGTTTCGGAATAAGGTTTTGTTATACGTAATCCGGCCCTGCAAGAGTGTTTTGTATCCCTGATTGTTGCTGTTACTGATGCCCGCACTGGGGTTGACGATGGTACGGGCAATCTGATCGGTCTGAAAATTCCAGACGTCGGTCGGGTCGTTGTAGCTTTTGGTGAACTGGTTATAGTACCGCAGTCCAAAATCCCCGCGAAATGTTAATCCGGCCAGTGGTAACCATTCCCCGTACACGTTGGCGTTGATCTCCTGCCGATCCCGCTGGTTATGGTACACCGAATACCGGGCAAACATGTTGGCAGCCTGAGCGTCTTCGCCGTAAGCCATGATGCCGCCGTATCGACCCGTAGCCGGATCGTAGGGCAAAATCCCGGCGATGGCGTACCGAATGTCGTAGCCATCCGTACCGCTGTAATTGATGAATCCCTCCTGGTTGGCATACTCCTGTTTCGACCACTGGCCGTCCATCCGCAGGCCGACTTTGATGGCGTCGCGAACTTTGTAATCAAGGTTAAAACGCGTGTTGTAACGTTTGTAGTTGTGATTGATGAGTACGCCTAGTTCGTCCAAGATACCCGCCGACAGATAAAAATTCATCCGATCATTGCTCCCCGAAGCCGAGAGGTTATGCGTTTGTATCCGACCGTTATCCCGCAGGATTACGTCCCACCAGTTTGTATTTGGGTATTTCACGGGATCGACGAGGCTTTTGGATAACCAGTCTTCCACGGTTCCGTACCGAAACGTCGTTGACGAAGCACCAGCCCCCGAAGCCCGCATGTGCATGGTGAGGGAGCGGGCGTAATCATCAAAGTAGTTGTAGAAGTTCGTGGGCTGCGATAAGCCGTAGGTTCCGGTATAACTGATCTGGGCTTTTTGTTTTGTGAACCATTTTTAGTCGTAATCAGTACGACACCATTAGCCGCCCGTGATCCGTAAATGGAAGCTGAAGCCGCGTCTTTCAGGACTGAAATACTGGCCACATCGTTCATGTCGATGCGGTTGATATCCACGTCAGGCATACCATCCACGACAATCAGCGGACCGGAGTTATTAACCGTACCGAGTCCCCGAATAATCAGGTTGGCACTGTTGCGTCCGGCCTGGCCCGTCGATTGCTGTACGGAAAGACCCGGTACCAGTCCGGAGAGGCCCGAGGAAACGTTGCTGAGCGAACGGCTGGCAATTTTCTCGTCGATGTTAATGGCTGCGACGGCTCCCGTCAGGTTTTCTTTTTCTGGGTACCGTAGCCAACGACCACACTTCGTTGAGGGCCTTGGTATCGGGAGCCATGGTAATGTCTCGGGACGTTTCGTTCGTCAGATTCACTTCCTGCGTGATGTACTACGACGGAGACAAGCAGCGTACCGCCGCCCGTAGGTACGGGAAAGGTGAATTGTCCTTCGGCGTTGGAAGTCGTACCGGCGGCAGGACTTCCCTTGAGCTGGATAGTGGCTCCGGGGATACCCATGCCTTTTTCATCGAGTACCCGTCCCGTAAACGTATACGTGCTGGGCCGATTGGCGGGTGGTGGGTTGTTGCCCGGTGTCTGGGCGGTAGCCTCCCCCGCTACGAGCAGCAGCGTAATAGCCAGGGAGCCTAGCCAGCAGGTGGCAAATAGAGGTTTACGCATAAAACACATCGAGTAAGGTAGTGGAATAAGAGGTAGGCAAGAGCCTTATCTGGGGCCAGAGTAGCGATGAACTCCACTGCAACATTAGTGGATATAAGTCTATAAAATACTGGAATAATCTAAATGGAACGCTTTCTCCACTCCTTTGAACACTTTATCACCCACCCGAACGATTCCTCCCCCTTTTTGATACATTTAGCCCCCCTGCCCCGCTTTTGCCCCTGCTACCTTTGTTTCCTACACTGGCCGATGTTTTCCTCCGTGAAAAAAAGAAGAATTCGTTTACTGCTCATTGAAGTAGGATGCACGGGCCTGTTGGTGGCTCTGTTGCTGTACCTGATTTCGCTCGTTCATTAAGCCTTTACCCCTTTCTAGGTTATGAAAATGCTACTGATGGGCCTAACTTTCGTTGCTACGCATGCTTTCGGACAGGCTGATTTTAATGCCGAGATTCAAAGAACACTGCAAGCCTCTGTACAGGCTGAAGTCCGCTGGGCTCTACAACAACCGCCCCGTACGGTTACGGCCCAAACCTCACCCCGGAGTGCCGGAGGTCGCCATGATTTCTATTCGGAAGGCGATTACTGGTGGCCCGACTCCACGAATCTCCAGGGGCCGTACCTCCAACGCGACGGGCTGAGCAATCCCGACAACTTCGTGGCACACCGACAGGCCCTCATCCGGCTAAGTCAGATCATGGGAGCACTGGCCTCGGCCTACGTATTACAACCCGATCGACGGTACAGTGAGCAGGCTCTTCGTCACCTGAAGGCCTGGTTTGTCGATACAACGACCCGGATGAATCCTTCCCTGACGTACGCTCAGGCCATCAAAGGCCGGGTTACGGGGCGGGGCATTGGGATCATCGATACGATTCATTTAATGGAAGTGGTGCAGGCCGTTCAGGTGATGGAAGCTCAGTTGGATGCTGCTACCGTCGCCGTGGTACGTAGCTGGTTTCGTATGTACCTGCACTGGCTGACGCACCATCGTACGGAATCGAAGAACGGGAGGCGAAGAATAATCACGGTACGTGCTGGGTTATGCAGGTGGCGGCCTTTGCCCGCTTTACCGGCCATGACTCGCTGCTTGCCGTATGCCGGGATCGGTACAAAACTGTTCTACTTCCCCAGCAAATGGCCGCCGATGGTAGTTTCCCGCTCGAACTCCGGCGGACGAAACCCTACGGTTATTCCCTGTTCAACCTCGATGCGATGGCAATGATTTGTCAGATTGCTTCTACGCCCCGGGATAACCTCTGGACGTATGAGACACCCGACGGACGTAGCATTCGCAGGGGCATCAGCTACCTCTACCCTTACGTCGTTGACAAGAATCGCTGGCCCTTGCCACCCGATGTGATGTACTGGGACAACTGGCCCGTCGCTCAACCTTTCCTGGTTTTCGGAGCCCTGGCTTTTCAGCAACCAGAATGGCTTCAAACCTGGAAAAAAGGGGATCATACGCCTGCAAACGAAGAAGTCATTCGTAACCTTCCGATTCGCCATCCCCTACTCTGGCTTCCTCATTCATTCCGTACTAACTAATTCAACCATGAAACGACTTTTTATCGGTCTTGCTCTGGCAAGTAGCTGGGCGTTTGTATCTCCCACCTTTATTGATCGATCTTTTCAACACGCCCAGGAACAAAGCCGATGTATGCTTAGCGAGTTGAAAATCGCGGAATCAAAAGAGGCTTCCAAGCTGGTATCCCCCCGCAGCCTCAATGCGAAAGGCGAACTCGAACGAGTAGCCGCCCGCGACTGGACGAGTGGTTTTTTTCCGGGCCAACTCTGGTATGTATACGAATACACCGGAAAGCCCGAATGGGCCGAGCAGGCTCGCCACTTTACGGCCCAACTGGAAGGCGAAAAAACCAACGCCCGCACCCACGACATGGGTTTTAAAATGTATTGCAGTTACGGCAATGGCTATCGTCTGACGCAGGATCCCGCGTACAAACAAATCCTCATCGAGTCCGCCCGTACGCTGTCAAAACGCTTTAAGCCCGCGGCGGGAATTATCCGCTCCTGGGATCATCATCAGGACGTGTGGCAGTGCCCGGTTATCATTGACAATATGATGAATCTGGAACTGCTGTTTGCCGCCACGCGGTGGACCGGGGATTCTTCTTTTTACAACATCGCCGTCACGCACGCCCGCACAACAATGAACAATCACTTTCGGCCGGATTTCAGCTCCTATCACGTGGTGGATTACGATACGCTGACGGGTCAGGTACGTACCAGGCAAACTCACCAGGGTTACAGCCACGAGTCGGCCTGGGCCCGGGGACAGGCCTGGGCTTTATATGGCTATACTTTGTGTTACCGGGAAACGAAAGATCCGGCCTTTCTCCGACAGGCCGAAGCTATCGCCCGTTTTCTGCTCCAGCACCCCCGTTTGCCGAAGGATTTGATTCCGTATTATGATTTCGATGCTCCCGGAATTCCGAACGAACCCCGCGATGTGTCGGCAGCTACGGTGATGGCTTCCGCTTTGTACGAACTCAGTACCTATGCCCCCAAGGCTAATTACTGTGCCAAAGCTGATCAGCTCCTGACCAATCTTTCCAAAACGTACCTGGCTCCTGCCGGGAGTAGCCATGGGTTTCTTTTGCTGCACAGTACGGGTTCCAAACCGCATAACAGTGAGGTGGACGTACCACTGATTTACGCCGATTATTACTGGCTGGAGGCCTTGTTACGGGCGAAACGGCTGAACGAGAAGAAAGCCTTGTTTTAATACGAAAAGGCCAGTGAATCGTAACGATTCACTGGCCTTTTACGGCTCACGCCACTCAGGACGGCGTTTCTTCGGTGACTACCTGTTGACTATATTCCGTTGGCGTTAAACCGAATTCGGCCCGGAAGGCCCGGCTGAAGTATTTGGGATCACTGAAGCCTACGGCAAAAGCAATTTCCGAAACGTTGGCTTTGCGTTGCTTTAATAATATTTTCGCCTTTTTCAGTCGCGTCGTTCGCAGCAAATCCACGACGGAGCGATCCGTCAACATTTTTACTTTTCGAAATAATACGGGGCGACTCATGCCCATCGCTGCCACCAGACTGCCTACGTTGAAATCCGGGTCTGCTAAATGTTGATCGAGTACCGTCATGAGCTGATTTAAAAACTTCTCGTCCGGGTGTTCAAGCGTCTGGGCCTGCGGCTGTAGCGTAATCAGGCGATGATACTTCGTCTTCAGTTGCTGCCGTAACAACAGCAGATTCTGTACGCGGGCCCGTAGTAACACCGGGTGAAAAGGTTTAGTCAGGTAATCATCCGCTCCCGTTTGCAGTCCTGATAACTGATGATCGACGCCATCTTTCGCCGTCAGCATGATGACCGGAATGTGACTGGTACGTGCATCCGTTTTGAGGCGATGCGTCAGGGTTAATCCATCCATTTCGGGCATGGCGAGGTCCGTAATCAACAGATCAGGTAAGAGCTGCGAAGCCGTTTCCCAGGCCTCTACCCCATTGCTAGCTTCCAGTACCTCATAGTCCGTAGTTAGCAGATCAGCCAGATAATTTCGAATGTCCGCCTGATCTTCTACGATGAGGAGTAGCGGCTTTTCTCCGGCGGCTGGTTCCGAACGGGTAACGGCGGGTAATGCTTCGGATACCACTGGTTCTGGAACGGTAACCAATGGCTCCTCGACTGGTAGGATGGGTAAGGTGATTTTGAATCGGGTAAAGCCCGTGGGTTCCAAACCGGCCGCCTGGCTCTCTACGCTGATTTGTCCCTGGTGTTGTTCTACAATGCTTTTGCTCAAGGCCAGTCCCAGACCAAAACCCGTATCCCGCGACTGATGGCGATCCGCCTGATAGAACTGTTTGAAAATCTGACTGATTTCTTCCGCTGGAATCCCCAGACCCGTATCTTCAATGAGCAGCGTCACTTCTTCCTGCGTTGCCCGCACCCGCACGCTAATACGCCCGCCGGCAGGCGTAAATTTGAAGGCGTTGACTAATAGGTTGGAAATCACTTTTTCCATTTCCCCCGCGTCAAACCACAAGGGGATTTCTTCGCCTTCCGATTCGAAGTTGAGTTGTACCTGACGCGAACGGGCGTGCCCGAGAAACGAGTGTACGATTTGTCGGAGAAAGCGGACGAAATCCGCCTGCTGCCGCTGTAGCTGGACATTGCCCGTTTCGTGTTTTCGAAAATCCAGCAACTGATTGAGTAAGCGTAACAAGCGGTCCGTACTGGCCCGCATCAGACTAACCTGTTTATGAATGCCCGGTTCCTGACCGTATTGGCTCGCCAGTACTTCCAGCGGCCCCATCACCAGCGTCAAAGGCGTACGAATTTCGTGGGCGATTTCCGTAAAAAGTTAAGCTTGGTTTGATGGAGTTCCTGCTGGCGTTTTTTCTCTTCGTGTTCCCGCTGTAATTCGTGGGCCAGTTGCAATCGGTTACGGTTAAATCTTGACCACAACCGTAACAAGGCCACAAACGTCAGGGCATACACGACGTACGCTAAGGGTGTTTTCCAGAGCGGCGGTAATACTGTAATGGTCAGCTCCAGGGGTTTAGAATTCCAGACGTCATCATTATTCGAGCCTTTTACGCGTAGCACATATGTTCCCGGATTCAGGTTCATGTACAAAGCCCGGGGTTCCGACACGTAATTCCATTCTTCATCAAACCCCATCAACTGGTAAGCGTACCGATTTTTTGACGAGTTGATGTAATTGAACGCCGCAAAATCGATGGAAAATACATTCTGTTGATGCGTAAAGGTGAGGCCTCGTTCAAAATCAATATCAGATTCTCCACTTTCTGAAAGCCGGGTAATCGGTTCATTGAACAACCGGACCTGTGTAAACGCCAGTTGAGGAACCCGCGTATTCCGACGGATACTGTCGGGATGGAAATGAACGATGCCATTGTAGCCCCCAAAATAGAGATAGCCCTGGGGATCCTGATAGGTGGAGTTAGGCGTAAACTCGTTGCATACCAATCCATCATGCCGGTTGTAATGCACAAAGCGGTCGTGTTCCGGATCGAAATGGGCCAGACCTTTGTCGGTACTAATCCATAAATGACCCTGACGGTCTTCCTGGATGCCCACGATTGTATTACTCGGCAGACCATTAGCCGTACTAAATCGTTCGAATCCCTGCTGACCGGGACGTAACAGATTCAATCCCCCTTCCCGCGTGCCCACCCACAGTCGGTGTTTCCGGTCTTCGTACAGACAAACGAGGTGATCACTGCTGAGCGACATCGGGTCCGTTTCGCGGTGCTGGTAGCGAACAAAGGCGTCCCGTCCGGGTAGTTTCCGGTTCAGACCGCTGGTGGTGCCTACCCACAGTTGCTGCTGATAATCGAGTAATAAACACGTGGCATTTCTTGAACTCAAGGAGGTATGCTGACCCGCTCGGGGTACGTAGGATTCAAATGATCGGTTCTTTGGATCGAATGCACACAAACCTCCCAGATTAGTCAGAATCCATAGTTTGCCCTGAGTATCCCGTTTCAAATCGTAAATGCGATCATTGGGCAACGAGTGAGGATTATTCGGTTCGTGCAGGAAACGGGTAATCACCTGCGTCCGTAAATCCAGGTAGTTGAGCCCCTTCAGCGTGCCGATCCACAAGCCCTGATTTCCCTCAGCCAGCAGGCATTTGACTTTATCATTGGAAAGTGAGTTCGGGTCTTTGGGGTCGTGGCGATAATGACGGGCGACGCTTCGATTGGCGTTGATCAGCATAACGCCCCGGTCTTCCGTACCCAGCCAAATTTGCCGTCCGTCGATTGAGGGCAGTATCGGTCCCGCGATTTTAAATGTTTCACCCAAGGGGCCAAACGACCCAAATTGTCGGGCGTAGGGACTGTAGAAATCCACGCCCCCATAGTAGGTTCCGACCCAAATGGAACCATCGCGATCCCGGAAGATGGATCGAACCGAATTATCACTCAGCGATTCCGCGTCGGTTGGTTCATTGGTTAGCGTTTTGAACCAGCTTCCATCCGACGCCACCACGTACAAGCCCGACAACGTACCAATCCAGAAGTGTCCGCTTCTGTCCGGTTGAATGGTACGAATGGTTTGCGTGGATAGATCCAGTCCCGGTACGGGATTCCAGCTACTAATTCTTCCTAAACGCGGGTCAAATACGGCGATCCCCTTTCGGTCCGTACCCAGCCACAAACGCCCCTGCGGATCCTGAGCAATGGTATTGATTCCGTTCGAGAGGTTATGATAGACGGAATCGGCGGGTTGTAAGAAGTAGTCCTGTACATCAAACTGGCCATTGGTACGGACTTTCAGTTGGGTTAATCCCAACGACGTTCCCAGCCATAGGTTACCCTGACGGTCTTCAAACAGAGCCCGCGTGTTGGGGTGACTCGGTTCAGTACGCTGATAAGTATAGCTCCGTAAGGACTTCAGTCGATACGGTTTCGGGCCTTCGAGCTGATAAAGCCCTTTCGACGTACCGACCCACACGCGATGTCGCCGATCTTCGGTAATACTTAAAATGGTGGAATCCGGCAAACCCTGTGCTGAAATACGTTCGAAATCGTCTCCTTCAGATTTGTACAGAGCTAAGCCTTTACTGGTTCCCACCCATAACCTTCCCTGACTATCGTGCAAAAGAGCATTGATTGTATTGGACGGCAAGTTCTTTCGCCGCGTAGGCTGATTTCTATATACGACCACCTGCCGGGAATCGTAGCGGTTTAAGCCATCGCGGGTGCCTAACCATATAAAACCTTTACGGTCCTGGGTGATCGCGTACACGCTGCTTTGCGATAAGCCTTCATCAACACTGAGATGGGAAAAGACAGGCTTGGTCATTTGCCCCTGACAAAAAGGTATCAGGAAAAATAAGCAGAGGATACAAAGCCAGCCCGCACTTGTTTGAGCATTCATGGAATTTTCAGACTCGTTTTCTTAGCTCAACGGGTCCTACCAAAGATAATTTTATTCATATATTTTAATTTAATAATCATATTTTATTTTATCTGACTAAGGGTCGCATTACGCAAGTGTCGTCCTTCGTTTCTCGTGTTTGTACTTAACCTATCCTGCCTTTTTCTGTATTCATAATAGTTTGACCTTCGTAGCTGATTTTGGTCGTTCTCACGAAACCTATCATTGCATCGGACTATTACTCGGCGACTGACTTGTAAACCCCTCTTTATCAGGCCAGAACAATTGAATAAAGTTCACTTAAAGTATCATTAATCCTATATCATCGCGGCAGTAGTATAAGCTATTTTTGTACATTAAATTTTATACTAACAGTCATTGTCAAAAACAAATTTCTTTCACAGTTATCAGGGGCATCAGCTATTGCACTTCTACTGGTTATTACTGAACCAATATTGGATGGTTTATTTTATAAATCTGTAATAAACACCTCTCCTATCTTTCGCACTACTCAACATAACCCTTGATTGTCTTTTGTTCACTGGCTCTATCTCTATAAATCTAATTTCTCCGCTGAAGCGAATGACTTAGCTGATAAAGACAAAAATTGTGTAATTCTCTAAATCGATAAGTAAACCCGTCTAATTATTTATTTATGTATTTTTAGCATATTAATCTAATCTAACAAACTATTTTACAGCTATTTGCCAATACATATATACGTCAAAAGTAACGTTATTTTTAACGTTAAAATTTGGATTCTATCATTAAGAAATAGTCTTTATTTTAACGTTAAAATAAACGTCAAATATTTTAATATTGATTATCTTTTTAGCGTTAAAATCAGTGTTGTTTTTTACATATATTATTAGCTAATTTACACGTTAATTACAGATTCATTATTTACTCTATTTTTAGCGTAAAAAATAGCGTCCTTTATACCTTTATTATAAATGTTATTTTTAACGCTTTATATGTTTTATTTTGAGCGTTAATATAACCGTAATTTTAAGCGTCTGTAATAAGTTCAATTTTAACTCTATTTTTAACGTTAAAATTAGATTCAAAAATAAAGTTTTAATTAGCTTTGGATTTATGTTTGAAAATAACGTGTTTTGGTATTCTGAATTTCGAGTCAAAGTCAGCGATCAATCCAGAGCTAATAATGGCTTGTTTTTGAGCGGCAGAAACAACTTCAGTTTTAGTGTAGTATCCAACGCTTTTTTTAACGCTAATTTAAACGTTACAACCATGGTTTTTACCGTCGGAGGAATTAAAGGTGGAAGTGGGAAAACGACTATTGCGACCAATCTTACGGTCTTACTGTCCAAACAGGGATTCGATGTTTTACTGGTAGATGCCGATGAACAGGAAACCTCTACTGATTTTACGGCCTGGCGGGAAGAGAATCTGCAGGGAGAAATTGGCTTTACCGCCATCAAGCTCTCGGGAGAGGCGGTTCGTAGTCAGATTTTAAAGCTAGTACCCAAGTATGACCACATTGTGATTGATACCGGAGGTCGGGATACGACTAGTCAGCGGGCAGCTATGACTGTTTCGGACGTCTACTTGGTACCCTTCAATCCCCGTAGTTTCGATTTGTGGACCTTGAACAAAGTCGAACGACTGGTTCAGGAAATCCGGGCCGTTCAGGCAACTCCTTTAACTGCCTTCGCCTTTTTGAATCGGGCAGACCCGAAAGGTACGGACAATAACGATGCCGCTGAACTCTTACAGGCTTCTGAAGTTTTTACTTATTTACCCACGCCGTTAATCAATCGAAAAGCTTATTCCAACGCCGCTTCTCAGGGATTAGGTGTGGTGGAAATGGAGGCGAAAGATCCTAAAGCAACGACGGAAATTACTAAATTATTCGAAGCAATCAATCCTCTGATTGTCAAAGGATAGTTTAAATTATTTGACGTTAATGTTCACTGGTATTATCGACGCTATTTTTACCCTTCAATTTAACGTTAAATAAAGCTTTTTTTTAACGTATCTTTTGAGGCAGAAAATCACTGTATCTATTCACGTTATGGCCATTTCATCCGCACCCAAAAAGAAAGCTTCCAGTGATTCGGTTCCTGAAGATAAAATTCTGGAGGTCATCAATCGGGGAGGCTCTACGACTCGACCGGTTGAAAAAGAGCCGGAGGAAAAACCCGCTCGTAAAGAAGCCAAGTCCAAACCCGCGAAAGCCGAACCTGTACTTGTGCCGGAAGTACTCAAACGCTTTTCGATTGAGTTAACCGAAAGCGAAACGCATATGATCAAGGAGCTTCGGAATCACCGCCCACAACGCGGTAGGGCCCGTAAGATTTCCATTTCGGTCACGGACTGGATCATCGAGGCCGTACAGGAGAAAATTGATCGGGAAAAACGTAAATACGGCGTTGAGTAAATTCCGTATGGGGGAGGGGAGGGGCTGTAGTGAACCCTACAGCCCAAATGATTTGGCGGTATAGCTACCTACGTTTTTGATTTCGTTGTTAGCCATCCGTACCTCGATGTCGTAAAGGATTTTATTAATCTTCTCGATCGGGAAGGACTCGATGACTTCCTCTGCCTGGTCCTGTCGCAACTTGAAACGATTCACCAGACGGTCCATCAAAGGACTAAAATCAATGACATTAGGCGTAATGTAGGAAACCTCAAACTCTACCTGTTCCACGGGTTTACGACCCCGACCGGGGCGATCCCCCAGAATAGGCGTGAACGTAAAGGTCAGGTCCGTATGGCCATTGATTTCGCGACTGGCTACTTCCAGTACATCCCGTTGAAATTGCGTCCATACGGGGTATTTATCCTTACCCGTCTTGGTATCCATCACACCCAGCATGAGCTTTAGATCCACGAGCTTACGACGGAAGGTCTTGTTTTTCATGTTTTTGTACATGCACAACAATTCGTAAATCCGCTTGGCGTAAATGGACTGCAAACTTATCGCGGCCTGTAACTGAATTTTTGTAAAGCGTTCTTTCAGATCAACATAGAAAGGGCGAATTTCCTGGGACAGGGCAATTTCGATAATGCCCGTCCCTTTTTTGTACTTCGCCGAAGCGGCAAAGGTCGTCTGCAGGAAATCCCCGTTGGGCAAATAACCCTGTACCAGCCGGGTGACGATGCGGGCTGTGGCATTTTTATACGCTTCAAATTTAATCTCTTCACTGCCCATGATTTTTGCAATTTCCTTGATGGAAACCTGATAGACTTTCATGGGTGAATCATCGGGACGAACCTGAGCAATAACCATGTAGAGGATATTTCGCTCCGTCTCCGTCATCTCGTAACGGGCCTGTGTAAGGAAGTTGTCCTGATAAATTTCTATCTGTGCATTCATGGGTTAAGAGATCGGCTATGACTGAACAAATAACGCATAAAAAAGAATATAATGTACCTAGTTTGAACAAATACATTTTATTACCAACCAAACTACATTTTTATGGATCGGGTTTACCGACTAAACCCCATTTTTTAAATGGAAAATACCGACCAAAGTCCATGTTTTTACCGACCAAACTACATTTTTTAAAAGTTATCCACAGGATAATATACTAATAATCAACTCATTACAACGCTAGTTTTTCCCTTCAAGAGATTATCAAGAGATATTGAAAAACACAAACTCTTGATGAATGAAAAAAGGGCCCCCGCTTCGTACGGGTTGAAATCAAAAAAGGCTTTTATAAAAATCAAAAAATCAAAAAGCGTGGCAAAGAAAAAAAGAGAGTCAGGCCGTGAACTAAATTTTTAGTTTATCGACTAACCTAGAAAGCGAACTTAACTCCATTCCGCCCAGCATCGTCAGCTCGCAAATACAGCCTCTCTCAGCCATTTTCTAAAGGAAGCATTTACCCTGACCCCAGTCAAATACTTTGAAGGCCTCACAAAGGCTCTTATTGAAGTCGGCTCTGAAGATCTTACTTTGTTACACCGACCAAACTACATTTTTTAATTCCGATCCCCGGTCAGCAGGGTTGCAAGGCCTGAGAGTGCCACTTCCCGCTCCATCTTTCAGATACGCACCGACCAAACTACATTTTATTACAAACCATTTCGCTTCAGAGTGATTGGTTATGATGAGTATAGAATCATTGTTAATAAATAACTGTCTGATTATGAGCTATCTTTATAAACCACTAGATTGTTTTTGAGACGTAGAAGATACACCGACCAAACTACATTTTATTAGGCAGTTTGTTTAAAAATCAACAAGTTAAGATACTGATTTTCAGATAGTTAAAAACCATATTTTCAAGTAAAATACAGGACGACCAAACTACATTTTATTAAGAAATCTGGGTTAGAATCAGGCTGATGTACGTCCAAAAATGACCGACCAAACCACATTTTATTTAGTATAGGCCTATTGAATATCAACTGTTTAACTTCAACCTTAACACTGGATTTGCTCCAATGATAATGACCGACCAAACTACATTTTATTAAGATGAGGCGAAAGGAAATTCAGTCTATTGTTTTGATTATAAGATGGTTATAACCCAGCCTCTAAAGGATCTATTCATCAATACATTCAAAATACCGACTGCATTGTGTATGCCATTCGAACGCCAATGACAGGTTCTATCGCCAGTTTTTTCGTTTTACGGAGAAGGATAACGAAGAAATGTATGAAACTAAAATCAGCGGTACAGCAAACGTCTTTTAAAACGTTTAGTGTACCGCTAATTTTAACGTTAAAATTAGTGCTTACAAAAGCTATTATAAACTGAAAGCGAGGTAGTAACCCCCTGGCTTATGACCATTTTTTACACCACCAACGGCTAACACAACATACTGCTTTCCATGCATCACATACGTCATCGGAGTAGCGAACCCACCCGCAGGTAGTTGGTATTCCCAGACTACTTTGCCCGTTTCTTTGTCGAAAGCACGGAAGCGTTCATCCTTCGTGGCAGCTATGAATACCAAACCTCCAGCCGTAACCAAAGGGCCTCCGTAGCTCTCCGTTCCCGTAATAGGTAATCCTTTTTTCGTCAATTCAGGAAATTCGCCGAGCGGAACTCTCCAGAGATATTCTCCGGTATTAAGATCAATTGCATTCAGGGTTCCCCAAGGAGGCTTAGTAGCCGGATAGCCATCGGGATCAAGAAAACGTTTCCAACCCGTATTCACATAAGGTGGAGGGGGTGGTGTATCGACGTTAGTTACCGTGGGTTTTGAATCATGGGGATCGGGCGGAATGGGCTTATTGATTCCCAGAAGAAAATTAACGATGGCCAGACGCGTTTTTTCCGGTACATGCTGAAACGAAGGCATCCGACCCCGTCCCGTCTGCAAAATTTGCATTACCTGTTGAGGTGAATACTTGGCTTTTACATTCCGTAAGTCGGGGTATTCGACCCCATTGCCTTTACGTTCGGAGCCGTGGCAAATCGAGCAATGATCGAGATAAAGCGTTTCGCCCGAAAGCGGTTGGGATTTCTGACGTTTAAATTCTTCCATCTGCACATCCCAGACCATCTCATTAGCATTTTGATAGAGAATACCCTGCTCGTCAACGGCACTGCCACCCCATTCGGCTCCACCTCCCAATCCGAAAACCAGCGTTCCTTCTTTACTGGGCGGTATGAATTTGTTTCCGGAACGCGTTTCCTGAAAACGCTTGAATACAAACGCATGAGCTTCAGGGGTACGCGTCGTGATGTCAGCTTCGGTTAAAAACTGTCGCGTAAGTGGAGCCGGTTTCAGCGGGTATTTTTGCGTAGGCCAGGGGATTTCACCAGGTAGAGCTTCGGTGGGTACCGGCCGTTCTTCAATCGGAAACAGCGACTCTCCCGTGTCTCGGTTCAATACATACACCAGGCCATCTTTCGTCGCCTGTACGACTACTTCTACTTTTTACCCTGATGAACTACGGTGGTGAGCGTTGGTGGACAGGGAATATCGCGATCCCATAAGTCGTGATGGATCGTCTGAAAATGCCAGATTCGTTTCCCCGTCTCCGCCTCTAGAGCCATAATACAGTCAGAAAAAAGGTTTGTTCCTTCCCGAGCACCGCCGTAGAAATCGCTGGAGGGAGAGCCCGTACCGAGATAAACCACTCCGCGTTTTTCATCCAATACCATACCTCCCCAATTATTAGCGGCCCCACTTTTTTTCCAGGCGTCTTTGGGCCAGGTATCATAGCCGTATTCACCCGGGTGAGGAATGGTATGAAAAACCCACTTGAGTTTACCCGTACGTACATCAAATCCGCGAATGTATCCCGGAGCGGCATCCGTACCTTCCCCCACCCGCGAACCCATTACCAGGGTTTCTTTATAAATGCGCCCGGACTGGTAGCATCAACCGGTAAGGCGTTTATATCCCGGTCCAGGCCGTCGCCTACACCTTCGTGTAGATCGATGGAACCCTTCTCACCGAATTCAGACACCAGCGTACCTTTCTCGGCATCCAAAGCAAACAGCCGGGAGCCCGCCGAATAGTAAATCCGTTTTCCTTCGGGCCAGTACATCAAACCCCGGATGGGATGAAAGGTAGGAATCTGATTTTCGAAAGGATCAAATTTCCAGAGTTCTTCTCCCGTATCCGCTTTCAGAGCGAAGAGCTTGAGGAGCGGCGTCGTCCCGTATAGGATTCCATGGATCATTAAGGGCTGACACTGAATTTCAAACGGGTTTTCACCCTGAACCGCTTTATAGCTCCAGGCTACTTTAAGCTGCGAGACATTGCTGCGATTAATCTGATCAAGTTTTGAATAGCGGTTACCGGCGTAGTTGCCTCCGTACGTGGGCCAATCTTCCGAGGGTTTTTCGGGACTGCTACAACTCCAGCCAAACAGAGCGAAGGCTCCGATCAATGCAAGGTATTTCATAACGTAGGTGGCGATGCCTATACGCTATAAGGCGAGTGGACGCCGGATTGTTTAGGAATGATTCTGGTCGCTAGTATGACCTATACCACTTCTGTTGCTTCAGCAAGGGTAGGCAAAGAGGGCAAATCAATACTAAAACGGGTGCCCTGATTCAATTGAGAACTTACCATGATCCGGCCACCGTGTAGTTTAATAATCTTTTCCGTCAGGGATAAGCCAATACCGTTTCCTTTGATGGCATGCGAGTTGGTAGCCCGGTAAAAAGGCTGGAAAATATAGTCAAGCTCCGATTCGGCAATCCCAATACCCTGATCTTCGAAGAGTACTTCAACGTGGTCCGAATGAGGATTCACCGTAATTTGCGTATGATGATCGGGTGAAAACTTGCAGCCGTTTTCAATCAGATTCATAAAAGCCATTTGTAAAAGTGACTCTTCGCCTTTGATGGCAATAGCGGGTAAGGATTCATCTTCGTCCTGAGCATCCGTCGCAAAACTGATGCGGTAATTAGGATACTTATGTAATACGGAAGCCACGGCTTCGTAGATCACTTCGTCGAGCTGGACGGTTGCCCAGGTTACCTGAATTTCCTTGACGTCAAACTGAGCCAGTTCGAGCAATCCATTGGATAACGCGTTCAGGCGGTTAATGTCTTCCAGAAGCGATTTTAATAAATTCTGGTATTCTTCACTCGAACGGGGTTTAATTAAAGAAACCTCGATTTGGTTGGTAATCAGTGTTAAAGGCGTACGTAGCTCATGTGATGCATTAGAGACAAAACTTCGCTGCATTTCGAAACTGGAAATCCGGTCGAGCATCTGATTAAACGATACGGCTAGCCGACTCAGTTCATCGTCCGCGTCGGGCGGAACGGGTAGGCGTAGTTCCAGATTTGAAACTTTGATCTGCTCAATTTTTTCGATCATGTTCGAGATCGGTTTAATGGAGCGACGGGCGAAAATCTGACTCAGCACAATAACCACCAAAAAGGCAATCACCAGGTAGCTACCGAGACCGTAATCATTTCGTGCATTTTCTGCTGCCCGTAATCATCAATGGCGTACGAAACTACTTTGTACCGTTGCCCTTTGGAGTTGTGCAGTAATAGACCGTAACCCATGCGTTCGCCATCGCTGATCGAAACTACCTTCTGACTGGTAATCTGTTGTAACAGCGGTTCGGTGATCGTAAAGGGAGGTTCCTGGATTTCCTTGTCATCCAGCTCCCCACTGTCGTACAGGAGTTGATTTTGTTCATCGAAAATGGCTACGCGGCGGTTGGATAAAGAGGTATAGGTCCCTTCGTCAATCCATCGTAACAGCGAACGATCCAGCGATTCCCCCCGAGACATGAGGTGCGTCATCGTCACCCCCCGGTTTTTAACGATATTCAGAAAGTAATCCCGATTCGAGGTAGAGAAGTAGTAGTAAAAGTTCGCCAGAAACAGGAGCAGCACGGGCGAAACCACCACGACGAAGGTAAGGGACAGGCGGGTACGGAGGTGCATGTTTATTCGGCCATTTCTTTCATGATGTAACCAATGCCTTTGCGGGTATGGATGAGTTTCGTCGTGAAATCCTTGTCAATTTTCTTTCGTAGGGTATTAATGTAAACATCAATCAGGTTGGTGCCCGTGTCAAAAGGAATATCCCAGACGTTTTCGGCGATTTCGTTTCGGGTCAGTACCGTTCCCTGATTTCTCAAAAAGTACTCCAACAGGGCAATTTCGCGGGGGGTGACGTTGATAGGGCGACCGGCCCGGCTTACCGTTTTTTCCCGCAGATCCAGTATCAGATCCGCAATGCTCAACTGGCTGTGAGCGGCGGAAGTACTGGATTGCTGACTACGCTTGCGGCTTACCTGAATGCGGGCCAGCAATTCACTGAACTCGAAGGGTTTGACCAGATAATCATCGGCTCCGGCGTCGAAGCCCGTGAGTTTGTTTTCAATTGTACCCAGGGCGGTCAGAATAATGATGGGAATGTGGCTGTTTCGATCGTGAATGTAGCGACACAGGTCGTACCCATTGATGTCGGGCAAATTAATATCCAGTATGACCAGATTAATCTCGCCCAGTTCCAGAGCTTTCTTCGCGGAAGCTCCATCCAGAGCTACGGAGGCCTGAAAGCCGTATTCGTCCAATCCGCGTTTGAGCGAAGTGGCGAGTTTCAACTCATCTTCTACAATTAATATCCGCATACAGAATCCAATCGAGGTGGCGTATTAAAATCCCTCAGAAAAAGTCAAGTTTACTACGTCAATCCTCACATTAAAATTTTTTAATCACCTACGAGAGGTTTTACGGTTTAACTAAAACCCCCGTACTAATCTTTAATGGCTAGGTAAAACGCTGAAAAACAGACGTATATAGGCCAAAGATACAATTTTCCTAAGCTTTAAAAATAGAACTATATAACCTTTAGCGAATTCTAATCCTGTCTTTAACTTCTCTTAATGTTGGCCTAATCTTAGGCATTTACATTTGTTACGAGGGTTTTACCAGTGGTAGTAAAACGGATGATTTTACCCAATTAATTGATGAATGCCTCGGATTTATTACGTTTTCTTAACTACTCCATGTTAGTACGTCAGTCATTGATTTATCCAATCGCCTTTCTGGTGGCTATGCTTGGTTTTCAGGCCCAGGCTCAACCGAAGGTTACGCAAGGCATACCGCTGATAGCGGCCCCTACTGATACGCTTCAACTGACTTTAACGCAGGCTGAAGAGCAGTTTACCCGGCAGAACTTAAATCTGATGATTGCTCAGCTGGGCATCAGCGAGTCCCAGAAGCAGGAAATACAGGCGAAACTTCGGCCGAACCCTACGGTTTACGCTGAAATCATGCCTTACAATAATGGTACGGCTACCGCGGGTAGGGAACGGGCTATTCTGCCGTTTCGCCAAAGTAATTCCGAGCAGATTGTACAGTTGCAACAATTGCTTCTACTGGCCGGTAAACGCAACAAACAGCTAGCCATCGCCCAAACCAGTACCGAAATCGCCCGTGACCGCTTTCAGGATCTGATCCGGACGTTGCGGTACGAACTGCGGAGTACGTTTTACAGTCTGTACTTTAATCAGCAGTCGATTAGTATTTACGACGAGGAAATTCAGACGCTTCAGCAGACGGTGACGCTGTACCAGCAGCAGTACGAAAAAGGGAACGTTCCCCTCAAAGATCTAACCCGGCTGAAAGCGTATCTGTTTAATCTGACGACGGAAAAACAGTCGCTTATCCTGCAACTGGCCAACGATCAGGCTGAACTGGCCGTACTGCTGAATATGAATCCGGCGACGGTGATACGGCCTGAAGTAACAACACAGGAGCTTGAAGCTTACAATCCGGCTTCTCTGACGCTGAATGATTTGTACAACCGGGCAGAAGAAAACCGGTACGATCTGAAAGCGTATACTGATCAGTCCAAACTTGAACAGCAGAATCTGATTCTACAGAAAGCATTGGCTAAACCTGATCTGACCGTGCAGGCGACCTTTGACCGCAACGGGGCTTTTGGTTCAAATTATGTCGGGGTGGGCGTTGGATTGCCCGTACCCATTTTCAACAAAAACCAGGGCAACATCGAAGCCGCAAAAATTCGTACGCAGGCCAGCCAGCAGGGCATCGCCGCTTATCGATTGCAGGTGCAGAGCGAAGTACAGAAAGCGTATGTAAAAGTGCTCCAGACCAACCAGTTATACCAGCAGTTTGATACTCGCTTTAACGAAGACTTTTCGCGTCTCATTGACGGCGTAACCACGAATTATCGCAAGCAAAATATCGACGTAGTCGAGTTTCTGGACTTTTTCGATTCGTATAAAAATAGTCAGATTCAGTACCGTCAACTCCAGAACAACCGAATGCAAAGCCTCGAAGAGTTAGGCTACGCGGTCGGAACAAATCTATTCAGTCGATAAACTACTCATGAAAACGAATTCATTTCCCGCACTTAAATGGTGCCTGTACGTAGCTCTGCTGCTAAGTCTGGGCATGACCGGTTGTCATTCCGACTCGGATAAAGATACGCAAACGGCCGAAGCCACGCCCGTCGATTCGAACTTACTGGCCGGAGCTACCATCGACACCGCCCGGCTGAAACCCATTACCAACGAACTACAGCTAACGGGTAAAGTCACCTTTAACCAGGACAAAGTAGTCAAGGTCTTTTCGCTGGTGGGCGGTCGTATTGAAAACGTGAAAGCAGATCTGGGAGCCCACGTACAAAAGGGACAAACGCTGGCGGTCATCAGTTCGGGCGATCTGGCTGATTTGCATCAGGAAGCGATTGCCGCCCAGGGACAATTAGCTCTGGCTCAGAAAAATATGCAGGTAGCCGAAGACATGGTACAAGCCGGATTGTCTTCCCAGAAAGACCTCGTTGCCGCTCGTGGACAATTGTCTGCGGCGAAGGGGGAGGTTGACCGGGTCAACGAACGCCGCCGCATCATGGGTGGGAGTGGAGCTTCCTACATCGTAAAGGCTCCGATTAGTGGCTTCATCGTGGAAAAAACGGCCGCTTCCGGTATGGAACTGCGGTCGGATGATCCCGAAACGCTGTTCACCATCTCTAACCTCGATCAGGTATGGGTGATGGCAAACGTGTACGAAGCCGACCTGAGTAACATTAATGAAGGCGACGAAGCAACGATCACCACCATCGCTTATCCGGATCAGGTATACAAAGGTCGAATCGATAAGGTTTTCAACGTTCTCGACCCCGATAGCAAGACCATGAAGGTGCGAATTACGCTGCTCAATGCCGACTTTAAACTCAAGCCCGAGATGTTTGCCAACGTCATTGTTTCGTATCCGGGACAGGGGGAACGTATAGCAATTCCCGGTAATGCACTCGTATTCGACAAGAGCCGGAATTTCGTTGTCGTCGTCAATCGGCAGAATCAGCCCGTTGTACGTGAAGTGACCATCTTTAAAACCATCGGGGATACGGTCTATCTCAACAGTGGCTTGCAGGCGGGCGACCGCATTGTAACGAAAACCAACTGTTGATTTACAATGCCTTAGATAATTAATGGAGCCGGGCTCCGACCTTTCCCATGAATAAGTTCATTAAAGGTATTTTGTCCTTCTCGCTGAAGAACAAATTCTTGATCTTCTTTCTGACGCTGCTGGCCGCTGTAGCGGGTTTCATCTGCTATCAGAATACCCCCATTGAAGCGTTTCCTGACGTAACCAATACCCGGATTACAATCATTACGCAGTGGCCGGGACGCTCCGCTGAAGAGGTGGAAAAATTCGTTACCATTCCGGTGGAAATCGGGCTGAACTCCGTTCAGAAAAAAACGGATATTCGCTCGTCAACGCTGTTTGGGTTGTCCGTCGTCAATGTCATGTTTGACGATGGGGTGGACGATGCCTTCGCCCGTCAGCAGGTCAATAACCTCCTGGGCAATGTGGATTTACCCGAAGGCATTCGGCCCGAAGTACAGCCGCCCTACGGACCTACGGGGGAAATTCTCCGCTATACGCTCAAGTCACCCACGCGGTCGGTACGGGAATTGAAAACGCTTCAGGACTGGGTCATTGACCGGCAGTTCAAAAGCGTACCCGGCGTGGCCGACGTAGTAAGCTACGGCGGGGAAGCCAAAGCGTACGAGATTTCCATCAATCCCCACCGCCTGCTTGACTACGGCATTACGCCACTGGAAGTATTCCAGGCGGTACAAAGTGCCAACCTCAACGTGGGGGGCGACGTGATTGAAAAAAGTTCGGAGGCTTATGTAGTCCGGGGCATCGGGATGCTCGATAACTTACAGGACATCGAGAATACGGTAATCAAAAACGTGAAGGGTACGCCCATCATGGTACGTAACGTGGCCGATGTGGCAGAGTCTGCCTTACCCCGCTGGGCCAGGCTGGTCGTGACAAAGAAGACGACGTCGTCGAAGGTGTAGTGATTATGCGGAAGGGCGAAAATCCCAGTGAAGTCATTGCCCGGGTGAAGGATAAAATCAAGGAACTCAACACCACGATTTTGCCCGAGGACGTTAAAATCAATACGTTCTACAACCGCGAAACGCTCATCAACTTCTCCACGCATACCGTTACCCACAACCTGCTGGAAGGTCTGATTTTCGTAACCGTAATCGTCTTTATTTTCATGGCCGACTGGCGGACGACCGTCACCGTATCCATTGTCATTCCCTTAGCGTTGCTCTTTGCCTTCATTTGTTTACGACTGAAAGGCATGTCGGCGAACCTGCTTTCGATGGGTGCCATTGACTTTGGAATCATCGTCGATGGAGCGGTGGTGATGGTGGAAGGCATTTTTGTAACGTTGGACGAGATGGCTCACCGCGAAGGCATGACGCGTTTCAACAAGATGGCTAAACTGGGCGTGATTCGGAAAACGGGTACGGAAATGGGTAAAGCCATTTTCTTTTCCAAAGCCATTATCATTACCTGTCTGGTCCCCATTTTCTCATTTCAGAAAGTAGAAGGAAAGATGTTCTCGCCCCTGGCCTGGACCCTGGGCTTTGCCTTACTCGGAGCCCTGATTTTTACGCTGACGCTGGTGCCCGTACTGGCCAGTATGCTGCTGAAGAAGGACGTGAAAGAAAAACATAACTTCTTCACAGATTTCATCACCCGCTCGACCATGAAAGGCTTTGGCTTTACGTACGCCCACAAGAAACTAACGCTGCTGGCTACGACGATACTCGTCGTTATTGGGCTGGCTGGTTTTAAACTGTTGGGTACGGAGTTTCTGCCGGAGCTGAATGAGGGCTCCATTTACGTGCGTGCAACCATGCCGATGTCGATTTCATTGCCAGAATCTGTACGCCTGACCACGCAGATGCGAAAAGTATTCGAGCAGTTCCCCGAGGTAAAAGCAGTGATTTCCCAAACCGGACGTCCCAACGATGGTACGGATCCGACCGGCTTCTACAACATTGAGTTTCTGGTGGATATTCATCCAAAGGACGAGTGGAAAAGCGGTATCACGAAAGAGCAACTGATTGCTCAGATGCAGAAAAAACTTTCGGTATTTCCCGGCGTAGATTTTGGCTTTTCGCAACCCATTATGGACAACGTGGCCGAAGCCGTCTCAGGGGTGAAGGGTAGTATCGCCGTCAAGATCTACGGTAAGGATCTGAACATTCTGGAAGAAAAAGCCGGAGAAATCGATGCTCAACTGGCTACCGTATCGGGAATTACGGATCTAGGGGTGATTCGGAACATCGGTCAGCCGGAAATGCACATTTTGCTGGATGAGCAAAAGCTGGCTCTGTACGGGGTGAATAAAACCGATGCTCAGGCCGTCGTTGAAATGGCCATTGGCGGGAAAGCTGCCACGCAGATTTACGAAGGTGAACGCCGTTTTGATTTACGGATTCGGTACGCCCCCAACTTCCGCTCAACTGAGGAACAGATTGCCAATCTGATGGTACCGACGATGAACAATACCGAAATTCCCATCAAACAGATTGCCACGATCAGTACACAAACGGGTCCGGTATTGATTTATCGGGAAGGGAACGTTCGCTACGGAGCCGTGAAGTTTTCCGTACGGGGTCGGGATATGGGCGGTGCAGTAGCCGAAGCCCAGCAGAAAGTGGCCGCTGCGGTGAAACTGCCGCCAGGTTATACGGTGAAATGGGCGGGGGATTTTGAAAACCAGCAACGGGCTACGGCTCGACTGGCTCAGGTAGTACCGATCAGTTTGCTGGGTATTTTCCTCATCCTGTTTGTATTGTTCGGTAATGCTAAGGACGCCGGTTTGGTGCTCATCAACGTGCCTTTTGCGATTATTGGTGGAATTGCCGCTCTGCTCATTTCACACGTCAATTTCAGCATCTCGGCGGGCATTGGATTCATCGCTCTCTTTGGTATCTGTATTCAGAATGGGGTAATTCTGATCTCGGTATTCAAGAAGAATCTGCAAAAGAAAATTCCGCTCAACCAGTCCATTTCGCAGGGCGTATTGTCACGGGTCCGTCCCGTGGTCATGACGGCCATGATGGCGGCGATCGGTCTGATTCCGGCGGCTTTATCTACGGGGATTGGTTCAGAAACTTCAAAACCTCTGGCAATTGTCGTCATAGGTGGTCTGATTACGGCGACCTTGCTGACGCTATTGGTATTCCCACTGGTGTTTTACATGTCCTACCGACGGACGTATGCTCACTTGGTAGATCAGTTGTAGGTTTAGGTTAATGCAAAACAGGAAGAGCGGCGTAAAAATACACCGCTCTTCCTGTTTTGGTCTTTTTCTGGAATAGGTTTCCCAACCTGTACCTACTATTTGGCCGTTTCCAACTGACTAGTCTCACCACTAGTTAAACCATGAATAGTAGTAAAAACCTGACCGATATTAGGTGCAAGCTCGAAAACAAGCAGAAGTATACTAACCCCGGCAGGGTTCAACTTAGCCCCGTATGCAATGCGGGGAATACGTGAGCTTGCACCCGAATACAAAATGGTCTCACAACTCAGGCGAGATCTTTTTTACAACTTCAAAAACTCCACCCGCCGATTATTCGCCTTTCCCACCAGCGTATCATTTGAATCAATGGGTTGGGTTTTGCCTTTCCCATCGGTTTCCAATCGGGATGCATCCAGGCCAAAGTCCGAGATCAAAATACTTTTCACCGATTCCGCCCGGCGTTTGGACAGGTCCACATTCGAGCTTTCATTCCCATCCGCGTCGGTATGACCTACGATCTTCACGCGTAGACTGGCATTTTCCTTCAAAACATTGGCAATATCCTGCAAGGCCCCGAACGAACCGGGCTTGATGCGATCACTGTTTACATCGAAAAGAATCCCGTGTGTGGTAAATTTTCCTTCGGTCAGCAGTTTATTACGGGTATCCGGAGCACCCACCGCCAGCTCGATGTTACTCACAAAAAAGGCTCCACCTTTCTTGTCGTAATCTGGAGCGTAAGCAGCCAGTACTAATGAATTCAAGGCTGTAGTCGTTTCCAAGGCCCGAGGTAAATCCAGCACTTTGGTACTATCCAGATAAACTCGAACGCGTTGCTTTTGCCGCCAGATAGACACCTTTACCGCATTTTTCTTGGGAACAACGAATTCGGGAGAGCCGTCCCGGTGCTGCGAGCCGATCAGATGCGAGGAATAGTGAATACTTCCATAACCCGAAGATTTGGGCCGGAAGGCAACTTTGAAATTAGGCGTTGACGAAGTAGCCTCATCGGCCCCCCAGCTAAATTTATCGTTGGCGGTTTTCGTCTGCATCAGACTGATAATAAGCGTACCGATACCAGCGATACCTGGAGAAGCCATGACATCCATTTGCAGGGTGAAATTTTCGGGTAAATCCTGCGTCAGGTATTCCGGATAAAAAACGCCATCCTGATTCATACGTAGCCACTTTCCGGGTCGATTGTTCACCGTAACCAGTTCGCCACCCGTACGCGTATTCCATTGAGCCGGAAAATCGCCTATGGCATCCTGCGAGAAATCTTCGTGAACAATGATTTTTTCTCCCGGAACAAAATCAAAGCGTGAATACGAGGTAAAAGGAATGGGCGAAGCGGGTGCCGCTGCTGGGGAAACAGACGGAGCAGGATCGTTAGAAGTTCCCACGGTACTAGTGGAACCGTTGGGCTCAGACGTAGGTGGCGTAGACTCTTCGCCCGCTTTTGATTCCTTCTTTTTCTTTTTTGAAGTGGCCTTGTCGATCGACTGATCAATGGTTTGGTCAATCTTCTGATTTACTTTCTGCTCTACTCTACTTTTAATACGGTCTAACAATTGAGCCTGAGCATGGCCCGCCCACATACTGACAACTACTAGTACCAAAAATTTCTGCATGCCTGAATAAAGAGTTAAGGAGTTTCAAATGCGGAAGCAAGTATACTGACTTCTGCCATAGCCTGCGGCTTTAAGAAGTATGAACACGAACTAAAAATGGATTATCGGTTGTCAGGCAGGATTAAATACGTTTATTTTTTGGCGAAGAACGTATATTGAATGTTCCAGCGAAATTCCTTGCCCGGTTCGGCCTTGATTGGAATATACGGTTCCGGACAAAACGTCGTACGCTTGGCCCAGCACACGATTCGGCTCAGCGGTTGATCGCCGGTGACGGTAACCCCTACACTTTTGTTTTCCACGCGGAGGTGGTAGTCTTTGGCGGTTGTACCAAAGCCCGTCAGGAAGACCTGCGTCGATTCGCCCGGCCCCAGTTCCTTCAGAAAACGCCACGTGTTTCCTTCCACCGCCGCCAGCGTACCCAGTCCCTGGGTTTCGCCTTGAGTTTGGAGGGCAAACGGAAACGTGACCCGGCAGTCGGGGCCCGTCGGCTGGCGATCCAGTACAAAGAAATTGTGGTTGTAGACGTTTGTTTGGATCGTTTTAGTCCCCGTATTTTTCAGGCGGTGTTCCAATACCAGTACGGGTTTGTTAGGAAGCAGTCGAACCGTTTTTTCGTAGTGGTACGAATACCCCGCCGCATCGCTTAGTTCGTGCACGAAGGTCACTTCATCTTTACCTACGCGGGTCGTCCAGTGACCGGGATTGGTGTTTTCGTAAGAATGATAAAAACGGTAGGCGGTCGTATCTTTTTTACGTAAAGCACCCACACCAATTTTCAGAAAGGTCTCGCCGGGATTTGCGGCTGCGTAACCTATAGCTACAAATTCTTCTACGGGACCCGTAATGGCGTCGTTTACCTTGGGATCGTGTGTATCGAACCAGGGGCCGAAAAAGGAGTGGCCCCGATACTGTAAATCGGTAATGACACCCGACCAGTCAAAACGCTCCGCCCGATAATAACCTTTTTCAGCATCCGGCACATACAGTTTAGCGGTGATCAGTCCGTTGGAAATCGTAGCTTCGGGAAAGGACTCACTTCGTTGAAAAGCCCAGAGACTGAGCGTTAAACAAAACAATCCCAGTAAGCGGCTGAAACGGGGAAAAAGAGGTCGAAAAGAGCCTTGTAAATCAACGCGAAGAGCCATCGTAGGTAAGAGTTGAGAAGCACAAAGAACGGCCAAAATGGAGCGGAAAAGCCTTCAAATAAACAGAAGATTTATGTTTCTGCGTCCGTAGCTCGCGAAAAAGAGCTATACTTAACCTTTAAAACGCTCAATTAACTGCTTGGCAATGCTTACTACCGATGGCTTCCGTCGTTATTTAGGAATACATCCTGAAGAAACCCGTACCGTCTGGCTTTTTTTCCTCCATCACTTTCTCTTAGGAATTGGAACGATTCAATTATATGTAGCCGCGAATGCCATTCTACTGGAAAATGACCCGGCTACGAGTTTGCCCCTGGCGTACATAGCCTCGGCCATTGGGATGATTCTGATCGGTAAAGCCTACGCTCATTACGAACATCACCTGGGGCTGAGTTCCGTCGCGTTACGCGTACTCTGGACCGTGAGTGTCATGACCCTTCTGGTGATGCTGGTGGTTTGGGTCGGCCATTCGATCATAGCGGCCATTGGTATCATGGTCGGGTACCGGATTATTTACTTGCTGACCAGTCTGGAATTCTGGGGCGTATCGGCAGTAGTATTCGACACGCGGCAGGGCAAACGCCTCTTCAGTATCATCAGTTCGGGCGATATGCCCGCCAAAGCTCTGGGGGCCGTACTGGCCGCTCTGGTACACGCTCACGCCGATTTATTGACGTTACTGGGCGTTTCGTTACTGGCCTTTCTGGGAGCCTTATTCACATTAAAACTAACGCTACGTTCGCACGCCATTCGTACCCGCGACCGTTCAACGGCCCGTCGTCGTCCGCAATCGCGTTTGATTCAGCAGTTATTTGGTGGAAGCGAACTGGTCTTTTTCATGTGTCTGAGTATCCTGACCGTGGCGTGTTTCGCAACCAAAATTGAGTTTAACTTCTTTCTGGACGTTAAACACCGTTTTCACGATCAGTCTGAAGTAATTGCGTACGTCAGCTACTGGCTGGCGGGCACCTACGTACTGGCCATGTTGGTGAAGCTCCTGCTGTCCCGGCGGGCACTGGATCGTTTGGGGGTGCAGAATTCCTTATTAGTATTACCGCTGGTAGCATTGATTGGATTGCTGGGATTGTCCATTACCCGGAGTGTAGTAGGCGACGAAACGGTTCTGTTAGTATGGGCCTGCTTGCTATACGTTTCAGTGGAGGTCATTCGTCGTTCCTTATTCGATGCGGTTTTTCTGGTTCTTTTTCAACCGCTGACGCCCCATCAACGGCTGCTGGGTCATACCCTGGCCAAGGGCATGTACGAACCGCTAGGTCTGGGTCTGGCGGGTTTGTTGCTGGGACTTTCGCAGTGGTTAGCCCTGAGCGAAAGCAAGGTCATCTGGTTCTGGCTGATTTTTCCGGTGGCTACGGGTCTGCTCATTCGACGGGCGTATCGCTTTTATTTACATACCCTGGGCGATGCCTTATCCCGGCGATTCCTGCCCGGCGAACAGGTAGCCCTGCCTGGCGAAATAGCTCTGGCTGCCGAACAGGATTTAACGAGTCCTTCACCCGAGCGGGTACTGGCGGCAGTAGCCTGGTTTGAAGAAAATCAACCGACCTTACTAGCTCAGAAAACATTGCCGCTGTTGAGACATCCCGACGCGTTGGTGCGGCTGGGGGTACTGGAACGTATAGGCTCCGAGGCCAAACAAATGCCTCTGCAACCCTTACTGGCGGATACGCATCCGCAAGTACGCCAGCGGACGGCCCAGCTCCTGGCTCAGCAGCCAGGGCCCATTCGGGAATTGCTCGAATCGCCCGACCGGGGTATCCAGAAAGGAGCTCTGCTCGGACGCCTGCAGAAAGATCGTACCGATAGCATTGCCCGCGAACAGTTGGATCGCTGGATTAACGCATTTACCGAAGAAGAGCAGGTTGCGGCTCTTGAAGTAATCCGTCATTTGTACTTAACGGAGTATACGGCTTTTGTTCAGAAAGGCTTACAAAGTACCCGGCCTGCGGTGGTAAAACAGGCCATTGAAACGGCGGGTAGACATTCGTCACTGGTCCCTCAATTATTAACTTTACTACGCGACCGTTCGTACGGACGAGCTACGCTGCGGAACTTACGTCAGGCCGCGAGTGAAAACTTATCAGCCTTTACGCCTCTGCTGGACGCTCCCGTCGAACAGCGGCGGATGCTGGCTCAGTTGCTGAGTACCCTGCAAACGCCTGAAAGTGAGCAATGGTTGATGCGACTGGCCGGAGAATCGGACCGCACGGTACGGGAAACGGCTCTGCATTCGTTGCGGCATTTTTCTTCATCGGCCGAAAATCGACTGTTTTTTGAGGCGTTGCTTTCCGAAGACCTCGCTTTGGCCGAGCGGATTCAGGCGGGACAGTACGCCGCGATGGATGCCGAATGGCAATCGGCTCTGGGTTACGAAATGGAGCGAGTACTGAAACGGATTTTGCGGATACTCAGTAAACTATACGATGCCGAAGCTTTGAACCAGATTCAGCAGAGTCTGCAACACCCTTCGCAGGAGCGGAGTGCCAACGCCCTCGAAATGCTCGAAAACCTGGTGCCCCGGCCCGTGTATCGCTTGTTCCGTACGCAACTGGAAGCGTCGGCTTCCATTGTACCCGAATCGATGGCTGAGTCGGTAGCCTTTATTCTGGAGGAAGGAACGACCCTGTTTACGGAATGGACCGTCAGCGTAGCCCTGCGTCGCTGGAATTCCTGGGTAGGAGATCCGAAACTGGTGACGGCTTATCTATCACATCCGATTCATTTACTCAGCGAAAGTGCGGAAAACACGCTCGCTGCTTTTGAAAAAAATACGCCTATGCACGCTCATGCAACGTCCAGCCATTCGGCTCACGAACTAGTACAGATTCTGAAGAATACGCCTTTGTTTGCCAGTACCGCGGAAAACGTACTCGCCAGTATCATTCCGATTATGAAACAGGTGCATTACCCGGCGGGAGAGGTGATTATCCGAAAGGGCGATCTGGGCGATAGTATGTTCGTAATTCTGTCGGGGGAGATAGAAATTTACGATCAGGATACGCTACTGGCCGAAATGGGCCGGGGCGATCTCTTCGGCGAACTGGCCCTGCTGGATTCCGAACCGCGTTCGGCTACGGTCATTGCCCAAACGGCGGCTACGCTGTTCCGGATCGATCAGGAAGATTTTTATGATCTGATGGAAGAACGCGACGAAGCCTGCGGAACGTAATGCGGGTACTCTGCCAGCGGATTCGTCATCAGAATGAAGTGGTTACGGCTCAAGCAAGGTAGCCTGCTTTTGCAAAAGCTCCAGTTGGACGGCTTTGGCGGGTTGCCGATGAGCGAGGGCCGTAGCCGTCCAATACTGATGCGAGCTTAAAAAAGTGATCTGCTTCTGTAGCCATTCCGCTTCCGTACCGATCAGGTGTCGGGCCTGTAATTCCTGGTAGAGGGTATGGGAAATGGACCCGAAACCCGGCCGACCCAGGTAATCCAGATCCGCATCGCAGAGGATTTGTTCCAGATGCGTTTGCGGGTTTTGCGGAACCTTCGTTGCCCGAATCATCCCGCAAATCAACTCAATCTGCCCGGCTGAGTAGCCAAATGTGGACAGGCATTGCTCTACTACTTCACAACCCGCTTCTTCGTGGTTTTCATACGTATACATGAAGCCACAATCGTGGTACAAAGCCGCTGTACGTAACAACATAAGCGATTCCTGATCTTCAACCCCTTCGCTCCGAGCCAGCCATTCAGCGGCTCGAACTACATCTTCCGTATGGTGCAGACCGTGGTAATAGAGCGTTTCGGGTAATTGTTGCCGTAGTAAATCAAGGATGAATGCTTCGGCTTGTATAAGGTTCATACTAGGAGAGGTTTGGTAGGGATGCATATGGTGCGATTAAGCCTGTACTTCGACTACTGCCACGGGCTGGGCTTTATTTTTGAGCGTAATTTCGCCCAAAGGCTGACCTTGGAAGGATTCTTTGACTTGTTGATACACGGCATCACTGATCAGGATCTGCCCGGGTTTTGCCACGGATTGCAGTCGCTGGGCCAGATTGACGGTATCACCAATCACTGTATAATCCAGTCGTTTGAGCGAAGCCGAACCAATGTTTCCCGAAACCATTTCTCCCGAATTGATACCAATGGCTACCTGCGGGAGGAAGGTCTGATCGGGTAAAACTTCTTCCATCTCCGACAGTTGCGTACGCACGGCCAGCGAGGCTTCAATGGCCCGATCCAGGTGAAATTCACCCCGGAATACGGCCATAACGGCATCGCCAATGAACTTATCGATATAGCCGCCCTGGGCAATGATGGCCTTCACGATCACTTCGAAGTACGAGTTGATGAGCTTCACTACTACATCGGCAGGTTCGCGTTCAGTGATCGCCGTAAATCCGCAAATGTCCACAAATACGACGGTGCCTTCCACCGTTTCATTGGCCGTGAGGGAAGATTCGAACTCCGAACGGGTCATAAACTGAAGTACATTTTCATCGACGTACATCCGCAGAATATCGTTTTCCTTGATGGCTTTCAGCGTTTGCCGGAGCTGATCGACGTGCTTCAGCGTCTTCTGCATCGTCACTTCCAGGTCCTCGAAATCCACGGGTTTACACAGAAAATCGTATGCCCCCCGGTTCATGGCTACGCGGATGTTTTCCATATCGCCGTAGGCCGAAACGATGACGGCCTTAACGATGGGATTGGTTTCGTGAAGTTTCACCAATAAGGTCAGACCATCCATTTCGGGCATGTTGATGTCACTCAATACCACGTCCGTATCGGGATGCTGCTGCAATTGCTGAAGGGCTTCCACGCCATTCTGGGCGAAGATGAATTCGTACTTTCCTTCCCTGATCTGACGGCGAAACTTCTGCTTGATGAGTATTTCCAAATCCGTTTCATCATCCACAACCAAAATCTTTGCCTTCATAATGTGTCTTTGAGTTTCTGCTTTAACTCGCTGAAATCAAGCGGTTTGGTTAAAAAATCATTTGCTCCCAGGCTGAGAGCTTTGGCGTGCGTGTCTTCGTCGCCGTAAGCGGTAATCATCATGACGAGCGGCGGGGCCATGGGGTGCGACTCTCGAATGGATTCCAGTAATTCCAGACCGCTCATTCCGGGCATGTTGATGTCCGATAGAATGAGTACAATTTCCGAGTGCTGATCCTCAAGGCGGGTAAGGGCTTCTTCTCCGGAGAAAGTAAAGATAAAGCGAAGTTCTCCACTTCGGATTTCGCGACGAAAACGTTGTTCAAAAAGCGACTGAACATCGGGTTCGTCGTCTACAACTAATATATGCATGAAGGAATCGTTAAAATCGTTGGATTAGGCGGGCAGGCGAATAATAAACTCAGTAAAAGCATCTGGCTCGGAAATCACTTCCAGCGTACCGCCGTGGGCTTTGGTAATGATGTCATAGCTTAGGGAAAGGCCCAGACCCGTACCCTGTCCGCTGGGTTTGGTGGTGAAAAAGGGCTGAAAAATTTTCTGTTTGACGTGTTCGGGCATTCCTGTACCGTTGTCGCGAATGCGTATTTCGATCTGTTTCTGCACACGCTGGGTCCGAATGCTCACCGTAGGTTCGTAGCCCTGCGGTTGCTGACGCTTGCGTTCGGAGACGGCGTAAAAGGCATTGGTAAACATATTCAGCAATACCCGGCCCAAATCCTGCGGCAAGACGTTGATCTTGCCCAGACTGGCATCGAAATCCGTTACTAATTTGGCGTTGAAGGTTTTATCCTTGGCCCGCAAGCCGTGGTAGGCCAGTCGCAGGTACTCATCAGCCAGAGCGTTCAGATCAATCGCTTCTTTTTGCCCCGAAGACGTACGCGAGTGTTGAAGCATCCCTTTTACGATACTATCCGCCCGCTTGCCGTGGTGCTGAATTTTCTGAAGGTTCTGCTCAATATCGCTGAGCAGCTCACTGACTAATTCCGTATCAAGCGTTTCTTTCTGGGACTCTTCCCGCAATTCTTCCACGAGTTCGACACTGACTTCCGAGAAGTTATTGACGAAGTTGAGGGGATTCTGGATTTCGTGGGCAATCCCCGCCGTCAGTTCCCCAAGTGAAGCCATCTTCTCGGCGTGAATGAGCTGGTTTTGCGTAGCTTTCAGGTGATCAAGGGCTTTTTCGAGTTCTTCTTTTTGTAAACGAAGTTCGGCGGTACGTTCAGCGACGAGTACTTCGAGTTCATTTTTCTGGGCTTCGGTTACCTTGCTTAGTTGCTCCTGTTGTTCCCGCCGCAGACGTTCATCTTCCAACGCTTTCTCCTGCTTTCGGTTATTCAGCCACAACGCGAATACCCAAACGAAAGCGAAAAAGCGGGCGGCATTGAGGTAGTCGTCAAATTGACCATAGAAATCTTCGTTTAGCAATTGAATGAACGTAGACAAAAACGAGACTGCCGTGAAAGGAATCAGCGAAATGGAAACCGAACGTACAGGACGAAAAAAATCCAGCTTGAAAACGGCAAGAATCATCCCAAAAAGCACCAGCGGCCAGGCCATCCGAATCAGTACCGAATCCCGAAGGATCATCTGACCTACGAGCAGAGCGATAGAAAAATGCCGGAGGTACACCAGCTGTTGATCCAGCCAGACATTTTTATTCGCTGTATCTAACGTTTTGCGGACGTAATTGATGAAAAAGAAGACAATGAGGAAGGACGCGACAGACATAAGTTTCCAGTAAAACAGGGGAGCTGCGTAGGAAGTACGGCTTAAATAATTAAAATTAAAACAGAAACGGGGTATTGCCAACGGAAAAGCCTAAAAAGCCTTCGCAAGGCCAAATAATAGCGGCTCCGAACCAGAAAATACCGTAGGAATGCCCACTGCGTACCGTAAAAAGCTATTTTGATGCTTAATCCGTTACATTGTTTCCATCGATTAAGGAAGATAGGGTAGAATTGAAGCTGGGTCTCCGCTGGCTGACGTATCTTTACGCTAGACCTCTAACTACCGTTATGAAACGACTTTTTCTGTGGATGATTTTAGTGCTGGCGGTTGCGAAGACCCAGGCTCAGCAAATGTCGCTGGATACATTGCTTCCCGTTCGGGGCTTCTGTATCGCTGCTCCCTTGCCGAATCGACTCGATGAGTTTATCCGTTTCATTGATACGGAACTGGCCCCTCGAAAAGTTAATACACTGGTCCTGCGGGTGGATTACAACTATCAATTCAAAACGCATCCTGAATTACGCGACAGTGTGGCTTTGTCAAAAGCGAGGTACGCCGACTCGTGCAAGCCTGCCGCAAAAATAAGATTACGCTGATTCCGCAGGTTAATTTGCTGGGCCATCAGTCCTGGGCTAACAAAACCGGAAATCTGCTGGAAAAATACCCGCAACTGGATGAAACGCCCTGGGTGAAAATGCCCGCCAAGTACGAGTGGCCCAATCCCGATGGCTTGTACTGTAAAAGCTATTGCCCGCTGCATCCGGACGTACATGCGATCGTATTCGATCTAACAGACGAAATTTGCGATGCTTTCGAAGCCTCTGCCTTCCACGCCGGGTTGGATGAGGTCTTTTACATCGGGGAAGCCCGCTGCCCCCGCTGCGGTGGTCGTGACCCGGCTGAACTATACGCCGGAGAGGTACGCACGCTTCGGGACCATCTGGCCCAGAAAAACCGCAAACTCTGGATGTGGGGAGATCGCTTACTGGAGGGTAAAGTCACGGGTATGGGGATGTGGGAAGCCAGCTTTAACCAGACCCACCGGGCCATCGATCTGATTCCGAAAGACGTGATGATTTGTGACTGGCATTACGAACGTCCTGACCAGACGCCCGTGTACTTTGCCATGAAAGGCCTCAGCGTAGTAACCTGTCCCTGGCGGAAACCTAAAAATGCCGTTGCTCAGGTACAGGACATGCTCCGGTTCCGCCGCTCGGCTACCCGGCCCATGAAAGAATTGTATCAGGGTATGATGCAAACCGTTTGGTCAGATGCCGGCAGTTTTCTGGATGAATTCTATGGTCGGAAAAAAAGCACTTCCGAAGAAACGCCCACGCGATGTTTTCATGATCTGTACCGTGAAATTGCCCGCTTAACTCCCTAGTTTTCTGCTATGAAAAATTCGCGTATTCCTTCCATCGACGTTTTTCGGGGATTGACGATGTTACTCATGATCTTCGTCAACGATCTCTGGACGCTGCGGGCGATTCCTTCCTGGCTGGAACACGCCGAGGCGAACGTCGACTTTCTGGGACTAGCGGATACGGTGTTTCCCTGTTTTCTTTTCATTTTGGGAATGTCCATTCCGCTTGGCGTAGATGCCCGGTTAACCAAAAGAGAATCCCCGGTACGGATTTCCGGGCATATTGTAGTACGTACGCTGGCATTACTGGTCATGGGAGTTTTTACGGTCAATGCTCCGGACATAAACTCAGAGCTCACGGGTCTTTCTTCGGCCTGGTTTCAGATTTTGATGGTTACGGCTTTTTTTCTGATTTGGAATGTGTATCCGAAAACTTTTGCCCCCGTTTTGGTCCGCCTACTACAAGGTATGGGGGTACTGATTTTACTGGTCCTGGCCGTACGATTTCGCGGAGGTACACCAGAAAATCCGCAAATTTTCCGTCCTCAATGGTGGGGAATCCTGGGGCTGATCGGCTGGGGCTACGGCGTTTCAGCCTTACTCTATGTGTGGATGAAGGGTACTACTGGAGCACTGGTTGGAGCGTTCTTCTTTTTTACGCTGGCGACCATCGCTGCTCACGCCGACTGGCAAGTCGCAGGTTTTCCCTTGCAGGATCTGATTCTAGGTAATGGAGCGTTTCACGCTTTTACCATGGCGGGCCTGCTGACGACCCTTCTACTACGAAAACAGGACTCGGTTCGGGGGGTGAGCTTTCTGGTAGGAGGGGGCTGCCTCATGTTGGGTGCCGGGTTTATTGCTCATGCGTACTTCATCACTTCAAAAATACAGCTACGCCTACCTGGGTGTTTCTGTGTACCGGCATTGCACTACTGGTATATGCGGTAATTTACGTACTAGTGGAGATTGGTCAAAAAGAACGCTGGTTTATCTGGCTCAAACCCGCCGGCGTGTATACGCTAACCTGCTATCTGTTGCCGTACTACTTTTACAGTTTAGCGGAGCTTACAGGCTGGACTTTGCCCGATACTTTGTTAACCAGCGGGCTGGGATTAGTAAAGAGTCTTCTATTCTCAGGCCTGGTTATTGCAACCGCTCAGTTATTAAGTATGATTCATATGCGTTTAAAATTATAAGTAAAAATCACCTGTATAAGTAAGTATTTAAACTCGTAAAGTACAAGACTGTACTCTTAAATATCAGGCTTTTAGGTGTAAAGCTAACGGATATGACTATTCGTCATTAGTAAAATTTTTTAATTACTACGTTTGCTTAATTAAAAAAGCCTATTACATTTGCCTCGTAATCAAGGCCCTGCCGCCCTTTTACAGGTGTTTTGAATACGTGAGAAACAGTCTCCCGCCAAGTAATAGTTAGGTCTAAACGCCAATAGTACCTGCCAGTATTTTTTAGTGTTGTAGCAGTCGTTTTTTGCCCTCTTTGTCGTCTGCTTGTTCCTGACTTACCGCCCAGTTCTCATCCGGGATTTCTTTTGCGAAATCCAAAATTCCGTTGTGTTCATTGATTAACCTTTACCGCCTGCTGTATCGTGTGCCTCGTTAGGGCTTACGTATATCATTATTCGTTCGCCGTCTTTGTGAAAGATAGGTGTTAACGCCGTGGGCTAAGGTATCCTTTTGAAACATTTTGAAGCATTGAATTAACCCCTGCCTGCCAGCAAGGACTCAAACCCTGTTGTCTCATTTTAAAGGATTGAATTTATGCAGTTTATATCTACTCTGCGAAATAGCTTAGCAGCGGCCGTACTTACTTCTCTTGCAGTAACGGCTCACGCACAAAACCCTCTAAGCCCCGCGATGGGCTTTAACGTAATGGTTCGGGATAACCTGACCGTATCAAGCAACGAAACCGACGGACCTATGGCGGCTGGTGGTAATTTTATCATCAAAGGCGGTTATCAGGTTAATATTCATGAAGTAGGCACGTACAGAGGAACGGGAACGAACATCATTGGTCTGTACGTAGGCAATCAGGTGATTTTTGAAAGCGGCAATACCGTGAAGATTGGAAATGGCCGCTATGTGAAGATTGGAAATCTGAGTAATACGGATGTCTCCAATGGCAATCATCAAACGGAAAGCACGCGAATTGTTAAAAAGGGATTTTCACGCGATAGCAATCCACGGATTGAACTAGCACTCACGCAGCCCGTTGATAAAGTACCCATTGGTGAGGGCGAGAAAATTGATTTCGAGACGATCTATAAAAACTTTGAAGTAGCTTCTCATGACATTTCATTCTGTTCGACAAACGCTACTCTGGTGACTCCCAATGGCGAACCGATTACTTCTACCCAAATTCCAGGTCATGGTCAGGTAAAAGTGGTTTTGAAAGCGAATACCGTGAATACGCTGAATATCTCAGGTGAGGATTTAAACCGGATTGTTTCGATTGGATTTTCGGGTAGTGTACAACGACCCAATGCTTCAACGCCCTTTGTTATAAACGTAAGTGTAAACGGAACTTTCAACTGGAACCCCTTTAACTTTACCGGTATTGGTGATCAGGACGGACAATTCATCCTCTTTAACTTTCATCAGACCAGTAAAATCTTATTGACAGGTCAAAATAACACCATCAAAGGAAGTTTGCTGGCCCCGTCTGCCGATGTTATAAAAAGCATTTCCAGCAATATTGATGGTCAGGTGATTGCTCGTAGTTACGATCAGTCCGGTGGCGAAAACCACTATCAGTTATTCAATGCCAGCGTTCCGGGTTGTAAGGAAACCTCGCTCCCGGTAGAATTGAGCTACTTCAAGGCCGAAGCCAATAATCAGCAACAGGCGGTGCTGACTTGGGGTACGTCTCAGGAAGTAAACAGTGCGTATTTCATCGTTGAAAAAGTCGCGATGGTAAAACCTTCGAAGGCATTCGTACGCTACCCGCTAAAGGGCAGTCGAAACAAGCTCAGACCTACACGTTTGTCGATGAACAGGCGGCCTATGGAGTCAACTACTACCGCCTCAAACAAATCGATACGGATGGCAGCAGTCAGATATTCCGTAGTGTTTCCGTCATTATCGATTCCCCCGAAAATCGTCTGTTTTCCGTATACCCCAACCCCAGTCGGGGATCAACCTTCAGCCTACGCATTCAGGACGAAGCCACGCAGATTCAGTTGCAAACCTTACAAGGCATACGTGTACCCGTACAGATTTCATCCGCTTCGCAGGAGATCCGGGTAAGCCCTACGCAGTCGCTTGCACCCGGTACCTACGTTTTACGTATCCAGGACCGCTCAGGCGTATATGCTCGCAAAATCGTCATCCTTTAGGCTATTCGTTTACAAGTTCAATCAATTCTATGCAAAAGAGGCGGAGCTACTTCCGTCTCTTTTTGTTTTGTAAAAAGTTGATAGTGAATAATTTGATGTAAACAAAGAATACACCTTTTCCATCGGTTAGAATTTCAGTACTGTTTTTTTTGCATTAAAATGCGTTTTTGCATAAAATTGCAAAAAGTAGATTCGTATGCAGGTATTGAAAGCTCGCAGGGCTACCTTATTCATTTTTCTGGTATGCGGCCTTGGTATTGCCACCTGGGCTCCGTTGGTGCCTTTTGCCAAAGAACGTCTGGCTCTGAACGAGGCTCAGCTAGGTCTTTTGTTACTTTCGCTTGGAGCTGGGGCCTTAATCATGCTTCCCCTGAGTAGCATTTTCCTGCATCGCTACGGAAGTCGGAACGTCATTCTGGCGGCTGGTTTACTAATGGCCTTCCTGTTGCCAACCCTGGTCATACTGGTTCATCCGCTAGCCATGGGAGCAGCCCTGTTTTTTTTCGGGGCAAGTATGGCTACAGTCGATGTGGCGATGAATGTACAGGCCCTCAGCGTCGAAAAACAAATGCAAAAGCCGATTATGTCTTCTTTTCACGGCCTCTATAGTCTGGGAGGAATCTTAGGACCTTTGGTAATGGCGGGTTTATTAAAGCTCCAGTTAAGTCCATTCTGGGCGGCAGGACTGGTCTCGCTAAGTCTGGTACTCATGCTCAGTAGTCAGTATAAAGCTTTGTTACCCGTAGCGGAAGAGGTACGCAGCGAAGCATCAGCAGGTCTGAGCTGGCCCAGCGGGGCGGTGTTGTTTCTGGGTCTGATGTGTTTCATCGTATTTCTGGCGGAAGGCTCCATCCTGGATTGGAGTGCCGTTTTTTTACGTGACATCCACCACGTGGACCCCGCCTTGCTGGGACTCGGATACGCGGCTTTTTCCGTAGCCATGACCATCCTGCGGTTGCTGGGGGATGGACTTACGCAAAAGCTGAACGCCCGGACGCTGGTCAGGGGCGGAGCCTTACTGGCCAGTGCGGGTTTTGGGCTGGTCATTCTTAGTCCCTGGTTTGAACTTTCGCTCGTGGGTTTCACGCTCGTCGGACTGGGAGCGGCCAACATTGTGCCTATCTTTTTTAGTGCCTCGGGACAGTTGCCACATACCTCGGCCGCTCAGGCTCTGCCCATCGTCACAACCATTGGATACGCGGGTCAGCTGGCGGGTCCGGCACTCATTGGCCTGGTGGCTGAATTGACTTCCTTACCCATAGCCTTTGCGGGCATTGCTGCCTTACTGGTGGTGGTGAGTATTTCCTATCGATCTTTTCACTGATTTTTATTCATGAAATTAGAACACGTAGCCATCTGGACCCGCCATCTGGAAACCATGCGGGCTTTTTACGAAACGTATTTTTACGGCCAATCCAACGCAAAGTACCGGAATGCGACTACAGGACTGGAAAGTTACTTTCTGCATTTTGAGTCAGGAGCCCGACTCGAACTGCTCCATAAAGCAGATATTCCGGAAAACCGTAACGACACGCTTCAGCAACAGCACCTGGGGCTGATCCACCTGGCATTTGAAGTAGAAAGTCGCGAAGCAGTAGAGCGTAAAGCTCAGGAACTTGCCGGGGCGGGTTTTCCTATCCTACGCGGACCACGGGTAACGGGCGATGGGTATTACGAATTTGAAAGTCATGATCCGGAGCAGAATCGTCTGGAAGTGAGTTACCGTCTGCCGTCTGCGTTATGAAAAAAGAACTACGCTTTTCGCACATTCTGGCCCAGCTTGAAAAGGAAAAATCGGTCACCTTTGCCAGCCTCAGTCTGGAGCTGAACGTTTCAGAAGATACAATCCGTCGGGATATTGATGAACTGGCTAATCTGGGCCTGCTGGCTAAAATTCGCGGCGGAGCCATGCCCCGCTCCGCCCATCCCCTGACCTTCAAAGATCGGATTGGCTACCTGAGTGAAGACAAAGAACGGATGGCTCTGAAAGCCATCCGACTACTGCGAAACGGCATGACGGTATTCATGGATAGTGGTACGTCGGTTTACACGCTCGTTTCTTTGCTACCCGTAGCGATCGAACTTCGGGTGATTACGAATAATGCAGCATTGATTCCTTTGCTGGGTCAGTATGCAAATATTGAAACACAAATACTAGGTGGGAAGTACAACAAAGAACGGGAAATCTTAACCGGATTGCTAGCCGTAAAAGCCGTCGAACAGTTCCGGGCGGACTTGTTTTTCATGGGCGTTTGCTCCATCGATCTTCAGGCGGGCATTACTGCCACCCATCAGCCCGAGGCCGAACTGAAACGGGCCATGGCAGCCGCTTCGCTCCAGGTCATTGCCCTCTCAGACGCCAGCAAGCTTGGTACGCAGGATCCTTTTGCAGTATGCCGGCTTGCGGAAGTATCCCATATCATTACCGAACGCAATGCAGACGACGCACGCTTTGAGCCTTATCAAAAAGCAGGCGTACGTTTTCTCTAAATTTCTGGTTAAAAGGGGGTATTGAACCTTTGATTGCAGGAAATTAGTTCGCGACCGGGACAATGCGTATGTGTTTTCCCGATCGCCGAACTAGTTTTATTCAAAAATCGAAGCCAGTATCTCCAGCCCTTTCCGACTTAAAGGTTTTTCCAGATACGCCGCAACCTGGGGGTAGTTCGCCGCCCGCTGCTGGTCCGCCGGATCTACGGATGAGGTGATAATCACCACCCGGATTACACTACGCAGGTCATACTGCTGTAGGGCTTCCAGAAATTGCCAGCCATTCATAAGGGGCATGTTCAGATCCAGCAAAATGAGGTATGATTCGTCCGTTTCCTGAGCCGCAAGTAAAAAATCCAGAACTTCCCTGCCATTATAAAAAAGCTGCGGTTGTCGGGACAAACCCATGTTGATGACCCGTAACTGGTGTAGCTTAAGCGTTATGAGATCATCATCTACGATGAGTACGTTCATAAATTGTAAGGCAAATTGGCGTTTACCTGCTGAGCTTTATGGGCAATATCTCGTACAATCGTATCCAGTTCCTGAGCCGAAGTACGAATGTGAGCCATTAATTCAGTTCGCAGGGCTTCATTCATTTCTTCTTCTTCCAGAGCATCAACCAGACCCATCAGACGAGCGATGGGGGTTCGAACCACGTGACACTGAATCCAGGCTATTTCTTTTAACTTCTGGTTCTGGGTTTTAATGGTTCGGTCGTAATGCACATGCTGGGTAATGTCGTTGGCTAGAATCAGCTTCGATTGACGGCCGTTGAGGAAAATGACTTTGCTTTGAATGTATACAAAAATAATTTCCCCATTTTTCTTTTGATGCCGAAACATACCCTGGTAAGAATTTCTCTCCGAAAGCAGCGATTCTTTTACCGCCTCCTCCAGTAAGAGAATATCCTCCCTGGGTCTTATTTCCCGGATCGACATATTGAGAAATTCGACTTTATCGTAGCCATAATGCTTTAGAGCTGCTTCATTTACGTCAACAAATTTCAGGGTTTTTAAATCATACACCCACATGGGTACCGGACTTAACTGAAATAACGTACTGTACCGTTTTTCGGATTCAAGTAAAGAGATTTTTAATTTATATCGTTCAATGCAGTACAAAATACTCTTTTGTAAAGAGAAAGCTGACCATTCGCTTTTGAGCAAATAATCGGAAAAGCCTAATTCAATGAATCGGCTACTGAGACCAAAGGCCGGATCATCGGCTAGAACAATGATGGGCGTGCGAGGACAAAGCGATACCAAAGCCGTAATGGCTTCGGCTAAATAAGGGCCTGTAACCGAACTATCCAGTAAGACGACTTCCAGATTAGTAGCACGGGGAGAACGTAAGAAATCGGCAGCTTCTGCTATCGTTTTTAACCGTGCAATTTCCTGGGCATCATACCTTCCGCTAAGGAAATTCCGAATTTTTTCTAAATCCGGATCGCTATTTTGAACTACTAGTAAGCGTGTGCAATAATTCATGGAATAATGGGCAGAAACCATACCGTACCAAGCCGGTTCCTGGTGGGGAGACGCGGCAAAGCAAATATTGGTTTCAGCAAACGGATCAATGTATGTGGCGGCAATGACATCGTGCCCCGTCAGGTTACCTGATTAGGCTAAGTAAAGATGGTAAGTCTTTAGCTAACCTGTTTACTTATGATTAAAAAGTATCAACTCAGGTTAAAAAAATACTAGGCTATTCAATCGATACCCTGAGCATGCTTGTTTATACCATTTCTAACTTTTATTACCTTCGTACTACGGCGTTTTAAACGGAATTACCCTACCTCTTTACCGTTGTTTCGGATATGATTAAGAACTTTTTTTACTGACGCTTCTTACGCTGGCCGCTTTTTCAAGCCATGCTGCCCGCGTTGATACGCTGGAGATCACTAGCACCCGCATGAACCGAACCCTACGAACGGCAGTCGTTCTGCCCGATCGGTACAAAAAGACAAAGCAGGCTTTTCCCGTTCTGTACCTGTTGCACGGGGGGAGCGGAAGTTTTCGGGACTGGCTCACCAAAACGCCTGACCGCACGTTACTGCACCGGCTTTCGGATCAGTACAACCTGATTATTGTAACGCCCGATGGCGACCCAACCAGTTATTATTTCGATAGTCCTTTCGTGAAGGAAAGCCAGTTTGAAACGTTTATTGCTCAGGAACTTGTCGAGAAAATTGATCGTACCTACCGCACCGTTCGCACGGGGAAGGGCCGCGTTATTGCGGGGCTTTCCATGGGCGGGCATGGAGCCCTGTATATTTCCAGCCGCCACCCCGAGCTGTATGCGGCAGCGGGTAGTATGAGTGGGGTGATGGACATCAACACCGCTCACTGGAAAGTAGATTCGAGCTTTGCCCGGTTGCGGGCTGCTAATTTTGCCCGCCTCCTGGGACCGCCCAAATCCGGGCCCATGCCTTATCCCGGCTATACGCTCGTAACCCTGGCCGATCGGCTCAAGAGTAACCAGTTACCTTTGATTCTGGATATTGGCGTGGATGATTTTTTGATTGAGACGAACCGCGACCTGCACCTCCGTTTGGTCGAAAACCAGACGCCTCACGACTACACGGAACGGCCCGGTGCCCATACCTGGCCGTACTGGGAGAACGCCTTGCCGTATCAGGTGTTGTTTTTTAGCAAAATTCTCAAAGCCAATCAGGTGGCGGTACCTTGATTCAAACGATGAAAAAACGCATACGTTACAGCTGCTTTATACTCTGGGGAATACTGGGTCTGCTTTCTGCAAGTACCGCCCAAACGCTTCGCATCGAAGGAGGACGCATTACGGGCAGTCGTCAGGGGGACGTTCGTAGTTACAAGGGCATTCCGTTCGCGGCACCGCCCGTGGGTAATCTTCGCTGGCAAGCTCCTCACGCAGTGGTACCCTGGAAAGGTGTTCGGGCGTGTACTTCCTTCGGACCCAGTCCCATGCAGCCTTCTCCCGCTCCGTTCAGTATGTGGAGCCAGGAATTTCTGATTCCTAAAGAACCCATTAGCGAAGATTGTCTGTATCTAAATGTCTGGACCAGTGCTCGTAAAGGCGAAAAACAACCCGTATTGGTCTGGATTTACGGCGGTGGTTTTTCGGGTGGAGGAAGTGCCGTACCTATTTATGATGGGACCGCCATGGCTGCCAGAGGCATTGTCTTCGTTAGTTTCAACTACCGGGTAGGGCCTTTTGGATTCTTCGCTCATCCCGAGCTTACGCAGGAATCGGGTCATCATGCTTCCGGAAATTACGGGCTGATGGATCAAATTGCCGCCTTGCGTTGGGTGCAGAAAAACATCGCCGCCTTCGGAGGAGATCCTGCAAACGTGACCATTGCCGGTCAGTCGGCGGGTTCGATGAGTGTGAATAGTCTGGTTGCCAGTCCTCAGGCTAGTCATCTTTTTCAAAAAGCCATCGCCGAAAGCGGAGCCAGTTTTGCCCGACCCCTGGCCGGTTTAAAAGCAGCCGAGGAAAGTGGTGTGCAAGCCATGCACACGTTGAAAGCAGCCTCCCTGGCCGAGCTTCGCGGTAAACCTGCCGCTGAGATTCAGCGAATGGCACCCACCGTTCGGGGCCCCATCGTTGATGGGTACATCCTGCCCGAAACGGTGGCTCAGTTGTTTGCCACCCGAAAACAGAATCCCGTCGTTTTACTCACGGGCTGGAATGAGGAAGAAGGGCTACTGCAAAGTCCCCTGAAAACGGCTGGAGCGTATTGCCAGTACCTACAGCAGCAGTATGGATCGGAGGCGGCTTCGCTTTTGCGTTTTTACCCGGCAACTACTGAGGAGCAGGCAACGGTTTCGCAATACAATCTTTCACGGGATCTGATGTTTGGCATTCAGAATTACGCCTGGGCTCAGATACAAAGTCAACAGGGTCAGCCGGTGTACGTTTATCGCTTTACCCGGAAAGTACCGGGTACGGGTGAATACGCCAGGTACGGGGCCTTTCACACGGGCGAAGTTGCCTACGCCTATGACAACCTGAAATTCATCGATCGCCCCTGGCAGAAGGGAGATCACGAACTGGCCCGGATCATGTCGGCGTACTGGCTGAATTTCATCAAAACCGGAAATCCCAACGGAAAAGGCTTACCAGGCTGGCCAGTCTACGAAAATCAAAACAAACGTATCATGGAGCTCGGTGATCAGGTACAGACTCGCCCCCTACCCGATGCGGCGGCTCTGGACTTTCTGTATCAGCTTCAGAAACAAAACTAAATTCAGTTCGGGCGACTGAATCGGTCTGCTGAGTACAGAAAAACCACGAATTCGTAGCTAAAACGGAATGTTTTTCGCTACGAATTCGGAGTTTGGATCAGGGTAATCGTTATCGCTGAATGATCACTTTGAACGTTTTGGCAGAACCCAGCGAGTCATTTTTCAGAGAGACCAGGTACAGTCCCGGAGCAACGCCGTGTACCGGAAAACGAATCTCATTACGTCCACGCATCAATTCCAGTTGCTGAGTGGCGATAACCGTACCTTGTAAAGAATACAGCTGAACGGAAGTTGATTTCTGTAAATTTTCATCCGAGTAGTCAACGAGTACTTTAACTTCTCCATTGGCAACAGGATTAGAAGCCACTTGAAGGGAAATGCCTTTGTAGTCGATTAATTGAACTGAACGCATACTGCTATACGTAAACGTTCCGTCGTTGTCAATCTGCTTCAATTGGTAATAATGCAGCGTCTGTGGATTCAGATTGTTGTGCGTAAAGTTGTATACCTGACGTACTTGCGTCGTACCTTTTCCGGCTATTCGAGCGACGGTTTCGAACGATTTTCCATCCGTCGAATGCTGTACTTCAAAAAAAGCATTATTCCGTTCGGAGGCGGTACTCCATTGCAGGAGTGCGGCCTGAGTCCCTTCCGCTTTGGCAGTAAAAGCGGCCAGCGATACGGGCAAGCTTAGGGGAGTGTACTCATACGTAACGCAAACGCCCGCACCTACTTCCGTAGAAACTACGGTCTCCAGATTACCGGCTCCCGAAATGGTCGTTGAGCTTTCTACCGTGGTAGGAATGGCTAAGTTTCCGGAACCCGTAAAGATATTTTTCTGAGCAGTAGACGTGTATTTCTTTTCGCTGGTCGAACTGGCAAACTTGTAATAATAAGAAATTCCGGAAGGGCCTGCATAGTCTACTTTACCATCGAAATTGGCTAGGGAACCGGACAGCTTAACGCTCGTTATCAGCTCTATATCGCCAATAATAGCCGGCAAATCCATCAGAATTGAGCCTCCTACGGATAGTTTGTAGTTGTCTGCACTACCCGTGTTTTCGATGTTAATATTTGCGTGGTACGCTGATTCCATGGCGTACATATAAACGGTATTGAGCTTACCCAGGGTGGCATCGTACTTAGGAAGCTGAAAGGTTTCCGTCCAGCTGGTAACGGTAGTGGGCTTACCCGTGCAGTACGTTAGGGTATTGGTAATGGGCTTGAGCCCAATGCCGGGAACGCTTACGGACCCACTGGCAGGAACAGTTACGTTTTGGGTAGCATCAATACTGTCCGTGTAACCCTGGGTGGGGTATACATAGGAAATAACATAGTTGCCGGGATAACTGGGCAGAACAAAATTGCCTGAAGCATCTGTGATCGTGGAACTGATTAAATCGTAGGTGTCAGGATTACGAAGTTCGACCAAAATTCCGTTCAGGCTACTTCGCCATTTTCTTTTGTATTGTTGGCTATGCCCTTTTCCTGCCAGACGCTACCGCGGATGCTTGAAGAAGGAGGGGAGGTCTGTGCAAATAACACAGCATGAATTAGTAAAAATGTGGCAATAGATACGAAAGTTTTCATCGTAAAGTACTTGTTAATACACAATAGAGTTGTAGAGAAACCTAGAAAAAGTTTCGTAAGGCGACGATGTTAAATACCAATAAAATAGTTGTTCGCAGATAGCTAAAAGAGTTCGTTTTTAGCATAAGCAAACCTGTGGACAAGTAGCGGTTGTCTGTTGGAAATAAAAAAGATGGCGGAAAATTGATAGGTTTGAATGCCTTAGTTAAAGCATTCGGTAGTACTAACAAATGGTTGATTGTTAGCAGAAATTAATTTCGTCAATGGCGGGGGGTGTACAACGATTAGATCAAATAATTTGGCGGATGTTTTTACTTAATTGTGGTGCAAAATAAATAATTTGCCTTTTAATAAAAAAATTAAAAATGAAAAAAAATAGGTATAACTATACGTTTCAACCAGTCTACTAATGTATTAACAAGGGGATAAAAGCTTATTTTTCAATTGAATAAATAAGCTTTACAGCTACGTAATTTTTTGATGTACAGTAGGTTAATTTTTTCTGATAAGTGAATAATGCTCATTAGCTTGTAGTAATATTACTACAATATACGTAATGCTGTTGCTACTATTCAATTCGTTTAAATATTTTTGGTGATGCTTGTTTTTCACTTTGAAAGCAGGCATAAACAGGGACTTTTAAAATAAAAAGTTAAGGATATGATGCAGCAGATTCATGATAAAATCAATATTTAATTTAACATAAGTAAAGTAGAGCTAAGCTATGTATGATAAAACTATAAAATTAGTTAACAGATATAGTTTAAAAAGCACAAGTATTGAAAATCGTTTGTATTGGAAAGCTAATGGTGTGAAATAAAGTGAGTAGAGTGACTTTCAAGTCCGGCAGCTCTACTCACTTTCTATTTGTATTAATCATTTAGCCGGGACTTTAGCTGCTCAAATTCATCCTTGTAACGCATCAAATCATCAGCGGAATAAGTAACCTGACCGCTTTCCATCAGATAAATCATGTACGAGAGAAAATAGTACCGTTCCCGACTGGTAAGTTCATTTTTATCTTCCGTAGATAGGGGCCGCCGCAACAGATCCAGGATCAGTCGATTCTGAGCCATTACTTTAGCCAGCATACTGTGTAACGTATCTTTTTGAGCAAATTCGGGTTTTTCAGGCATGAATTCCATAGTAGTCAATGATTAAGTAAGGAAATAGATGATTCTGGCCGGGGAATGCTAAAAGGCTTATTCCAGCAGTTCGTGTGCACATTTAAATTGGCTTATTCTAGGCACAATCAGACGTATGAATGCTTTGAGGGTTGCAATTTTCGATGCATAAAAAAAATATTGCAAAGCTGGTCGATACATAGTACCTTGCCATGCAAACTAATGAAACGATAGCTATGAAAATCTTACTTGGTGGAATGATCATTGGCCTGAGTCTTTGGAGTATGTCCTGTGTCTCTTCATCGGATACGAACATTACGGTTAGTGACAATGAAAAGGCGTATACCTTTTCAGCTCATTACGATCAATCCCGAACAGCCGCTCTGCAAGCGTATATGGCGGATGCCTTTGGAGAAAAGGAATGGGGTTCGCAAGACGACATCGATCAGATCACCACATTGGCCGATCAGACCACCTTTCACATCGAAGCCTCTGCGGGCCAACTGGCTATTGAGCTGGATAAATCGGCCAACAAGCCTGCGGCCTACCAGCGAATGAAGCAGGTCTGCGAAGGAATGCGAAAGGTTATCCTAAACCCCTAAGTCAGGAGGCACGATAACTAACCAGCAGAGCCAGTGGCAGCTGGCTTTGCGGATACCTGCCGGAGGAAATAGTCTTGTAGACTAACTAGCGATACCTCTTGGAAAACAAGATCAATGTTTAGTAGCGACGCACATCAGTGATAGAGCACTACTGGCCGCATCAGGATTACGGGCCGACAGAACATTGCCCAGCCGGTATTTGAATTCAGCTTTACCCGGAATTCCCTTTAAAGCATCCGCTCCAATTTCGTGGTTGTGCGGAAACACCTTGACTGTAAAACCCAGCGGTTCCAGCGTATTTTTAAAAAACTGCTCCGTAACGCCGTGACCGGGTTTATGGTGAATTTCCGAAGCCAGAGCCGCCTGTTGCTGAGGTCCTGATTTGTGGAAACTATGGCCAATCCATCGGTAGTACCACAGACGAGCATGCCAGAGTAGTTTGGCCAGCCCTTTGTAATTCCAGGCACTTAGTTGGGGGTCGTGGTCGGTGACGATCACGCCACCAGGCTTCACCAGACGGGCCGCTTCCCGAAGTACGGTTTCCATGTCATCGCAGTGGTGAAGCGTAGCGTTAAGCGTTACGATGTCGGCAAATTCCGAAGTAAAAGGCAAAGCAGTAGCATCGGCCAATACGGGTACATAACCTTGTTTAGCAGCAAACAACAGCGAGTTGGGGGCCACATCCACGCCAATCAGCAGACGTGGATTTCCCTGCAAGGTGGCAAAAATGTTGCCGGGACCACAGCCGATGTCTACCACTACTTTATCGTCCCAGTCACCCGAAGCAGCCTGCCAGCGACTTTTGAAGTGGTCGCTTCGGTGGCAGTAAATGAGGTATTCTTCCGCCCATTCCGGATGATCAAAGTAATAGGCATTGGCCTGAAGCCCGGCTGTAATCTGGTTGAGGGGAAATGCAAGGTACTGACCATTGTCCTTCAAAGCGACTGTCCCCTTCAAATACGGAGAGAGGGCTGCCTTCATTTGGAAAGTGTTCATCATGGAATACTATGAGTAGTGGTGGAGAATACTAAAAACAGCGAGGTAAATAATGTTCGATCCATACTCGGCGGTAATAAGGAAGAATAAACGGTATTGAAACAAGAAGGCAATCAATAAGTGATACTGCTATACGTCTGGCTAAATATATAGTGATATCCGTTTTTAATCAACAAATGAATTGGGAAAATACAGCGTTTGTATAATTTATTAGGAATTGATAATGAGACGAAGACTTGAAGGGATTGTTATTCTCAGATGTAAAGATAATTTATGCTAAATGGAGATAATAATATTTATATTTTTTATATGTAATCCACTGATATAAAGAAGTTTGTGTACGATAATTTTTGATATTTGGTAATATATGAAATGCTAAAAACTACGAATAACTGTACGCTTATAATCGATCATTAGTAGTGGATAAGCACTAAATAAGGCTATTGATTATCCATTTTAAGCAGAAAAGGATCACCCATGCTGGCGATCCTTTTCTGCTTAAAATGGTTTATAAAAGTTCCTTGTATTCTTCACTAAACGGTTGATTACGGAGTCGCTTACCCGTTACTTTAAACAGGGCATTGGCTACACTACCACCCGTGGGAGGTAAAGCGGGTTCACCCAGACCCGTAGGGTCAATTCCGTTGTCGACAAAGTGAACGTCTACTTCCGGAATTTCAGAAAGACGAATCAGCCGAAAGCTATTGAAATTTTTCTGTTCCGGTACGCCCTCTTTGAAGCTTAGGTTACCGTACATCGCATGGCCCAGACCATCCACAATACTACCCACCACCTGCTGGCGGGCACCGCTGGGGTTGACCACCAGCCGCAATCAACCGCGGCGTGAATTTTGCTGACTACCGGGATACCTTTTTTCACGCTGACTTCTGTTACCTGGGCCACGTACGAGTTATGCGAAAAATAGACGCTAAAGCCCTGATTTTTCTTCTGACCCCAGCCCGCTTTCTGGGCTGCTAGCTGGATGACCGCCTTCATCCGGTCAATGTCGTATTTGATGGCTCCGGCGGGTTTGGCTTTGGCCTGATCCAGCAGAGCTAACCGGAAGGCAACGGGGTCTTTACCCGCCGCCTGGGCGACTTCATCAAGGAAAGACTGTTCGGCGAAGGCCAGGAAATTGGTAATCGGAGCCCGCCAGGGACCCGTCGTAATGGCAGACTTGCGGTCAACCGAATCAATCAGCAGGTTCGGGACGGCACCCGATGGAAAATTATCCTCCCGCGTAGAGTTGCCAACATTGAAGCCCACACCACGTAATTTATAGCCAATCAGGTTGTTCTGAGCATCCAGAGCCGCTTCAAACCGGTACCGCACACAAGGCCGGTAACTGCCGCCACCCATGTCGTCTTCACGCGTCCAGATTACTTTTACCGGGGCCTTAATCAAGCTCGAAAGCTCGGCGGCTTCGAGTACGTAATCAGCCTTCAACCGGCGACCAAAACCACCGCCCATACGGGTCATGGTTACGCTGACCCGGTCAGGACTGATGTTAAGTAATTTGGCCGTTTCCGTACGGGCGAGTTCCGGGGTTTGAGTCGGTCCTACCAGTTCAACACCATCAGGCCGAACGTGAGCGAAAAAATTCATCGGCTCCATCGGATTATGGGGCAGGAAGGGGCATTGATACTCAGCTTTTATAATTTTAGCCGCCTGCTGAAAAGCCGTATCCACATCGCCGTCTTTGCGTCGAACCGTCGCCTTGGAACTGTCGAGCATTTCCTGTAAGAGCCGGTTATGATCGGCTGTACTTTCCAGATCAGCCTCTTTTTCGTAAGTGATCTTCACGACTTCGCGGGCTTTCTGCACCTGCCAGGTGGATTTCCCTACGATGGCAACGTTGTTTTTAAACGTAACCACATCGACAATCCCCGGCATGGCTTTCGCCGCTTCGGCGTCAACGGACTTTACCTTCAGTCCGAAGGCCGTAGGTCGCTGAATCATGGCGAACAGCATCCCTTCCCGGTAAAAGTCAAGACCAAATAGCGGTTTCCCCGTCACGATCGCGGGATTATCCGTATTGGCCACGGACTGTCCGATCAGTTTAAAGTCCTTCCGGTTTTTTAATACTACATCGGTGGGAATGGGCAGGGCGGAAGCTTCAGTAGCTAGCTCGCCGTAGCTGAGCTTTTTACCCGCGTGCAGGACAAATCCCTTGTCGGTTGTACATTCCTGAACGGGGACCTGCCAGCGTTTGGCCGCGGCCTGCATCAACATCTGACGAGCCGTAGCTCCAGCTTTTCGCAGGCGTTGGTAGGAGTGACGAATGGAGCCACTGCCACCGGCCACCTGTCGCTCAAATGCAGTAGTATTTAAAGGAGCCTGAACAATCACGACGCGTTTCCAGTCCGCGTCGAGGTCCTCGGCTACCAGCATGGGGAAGGCCGTTTTAATGTTCTGCCCAACTTCGGGGTTGGGCGATTGAATGGTGATGGTACCATCGGGCGAAATAGCCAGATAGCTATTGAAAGTACCGTCGGAGCGGGGGGCGGCTTCACTGTCCGTCCAGTGAAAACCCAAAAGCAAGCCTCCGCCTGCGGAAGCCGCCAGTTTTAGAAAGGTACGTCTGTTGGAAGTCATGAATGCAGTTAGGGCTTAGAGCAGAGACAGCTATTTTTTCTTCGTGGCGGCTCGCTGTACGGCTTCACGAATGCGGTGATACGTACCACAGCGGCAAAGATTGCCCGACATGGCCGCTTCGATTTCGGGCAGCGTAGGCTTGGCATTTTTCTTGAGAAATGCCGCTGCTGTCATGATTTGTCCCGCCTGACAGTATCCGCACTGCGGTACATCGACTTCGTTCCAGGCCTGCTGAACGGGATGGTCGCCTTTTTCAGAAAGCCCTTCGATCGTCGTGATTTTTGCCTGGGATACCGCTGAAACGGGTAGTACGCAGGAACGGGTAGCTTCACCATTGACGTGAACGGTACAGGCTCCGCATTGGGCCATACCGCAGCCGAATTTAGTACCCACCAGTCCTAAATGATCCCGTAGCACCCACAGCAGGGGTGTATCCGGATCGGCTTCCGTCTGATAGTCACGGTTATTAATTTTTAGCTTGAATACCGCCATGAGTGCGTCAGATTTGGTAAGAATGCTCGTAGATAGGAAAGTTACTTTTTTTGACGGAAATGTTCAAAAAAGAAACGATCAACGAAGGAGATTCTGCGACAGAACCTGAACAGGATAACTAAATAAACTACTGATAATCAATGAAGCGTTATGACAAATTACCCTGCGTATCTGGCATAAGGGTCGCAGATACGCAGGGCATTTCAGTAACTACAAGAGTACCTATTTTCGGGACGAAAGAAACGATTCATCCGTCAGAGCCTTCATGAAGTGAACCAGATCTGCCTTTTCCTGCGTACTCAGGTTCAATGGATCGGCTGACAGCGTCTGGTTGGGTACAGGTAATCCCAGGCCCTGACCTCCGCCCCGGTCATAAAATTCCACGACTTCTTCGAGGGTTTTGTATACACCGTTGTGCATATACGGAGCCGTTAGGGCTACATTCCGTACGGTCGGTGTTTTGAAGGCGTGACGGTGCAGGTCGGCACCCGTCAGGTTGTACTTTCCTACATCCGAATCCAGACTCAGGTTTTTCCAGCCGGCCTGAGCAGGCACACCGAGCACTTCACTCTCCGCTTTTTCGTAGAAGGGGGGAACTGTACCATTCGTCAGGGGCAGGAAATGACAGGTGGCACACTTCGCTTTTCCAGCAAAAAGATTGAATCCGCGTTTTTCATTCGCGTTCAGGGCCTGCGGATTGCCGCGTACGTACTGATCAAAACGGCTATTCAGTGAAATCAGCGTTCGTTCGTAGGCGGCCAGTGCATTCCGGATGGCGTGCGTCGTCATGCCTTCGGGATAGGCTTTGGCAAAAGCTTGGCGGTAGTTAGGGTCTTGTTGCAACTCCAGTAGGGCTTTATCCAGCGAACCGTGCATTTCTTCGTGATTACCAATCACATCGGTCGCCTGATCTTCCAGATAAACCACCCGCGAATCGTGAAACAGGCGGGCTTGCAGGGCGGCATTCAGCAACGTGGGCGTATTCCGCGTCAGCAGGCCCCCCGACAGCGAAGCACTGCGGGTTTGCCCGTCACTGAAACCCTTGTCGGGCTGGTGGCAGGAAGCACAGCTTCGCTGGCGATTCCCGGAAAGGATGGGATCATAGAACAGCTTCCGACCCAACGCAATCTTTTCGGGCGTCGAGCGGTGAGCGGCTACCGATACGAAATGTTCCGCGTTGAATCCAGCCGTATCCTGAAAAGTCTGGGCTGTACTACGAAGCGTGCGGGATTCTTCAAACGGCTGTATGCCTAAAGATAACTGAGCCTGGTACAATGCTGAACTCAAGGGATTCAGAAAATTGGTCAGAAAGGCCAGCCGATCCAATGCATCGAACGAACCAGTCAGTTGTTGTTCGCTACTGACAAACAAGGTATGAATGTGCCGGGCTTGCTCGGGATGCTCTGCTTCCAAAGCCTGCGTATAGGGTTGGAGTCGTTCTCGCAGGGTCGCCAGGGCACTCCGGGCTTCGGGCAGGGAATGCAGGGCAGCTGGCGAGTCAAACCCCGTAATACCTAAAGAAATGATGCGGAAAATTTCCAGCCGGGCCGCGTCAAAAATGTGGGCGTCGGTAAGCTGATTGGAGCCATCCATGAACGAAAGTCGCGTCAGGTTAGCCTTGAGTACCCGAACGTGTTGTTCCAGCTCGGCGTAGTGAGCGGTATCCAGCACCGGGAATACATATTCTTCAATCACCTGAAAGCCTTCGGGTGGAATGACGAGGTTATCGGCTTCTTCGAATTCGTCGAGAGCCGGGCCGTTCAGGTTTTTAGCCGTTTCAGGGAAATAGTATTCCGTCAGCCATTCCACGCGTTTATAGGCCAGTCGGGCCAGTCGAAAACGTTGCTGCAATTCATCGGCGGGACGTTTCTGGAGTACGGCCTGTAGAAAGCTAGTGACGGCCGAATCCAGTCCAGCAATATCCTGCCGGAACTGCGTCTGTACACGTTCGGCCCGGCTGGGTTTGGGTTGACACGACCACCAGATGCCGAGACTCAGACCAACGAAAGCAAGGAAAAGCCCAAGGTTTTTCATGGGGAAAAAGCAGAAATTCCTGCCGGAGTACCCGGCAGGAATAGGTTCTATGAAATCAAGAATGACTAGCGGGGTAAGCCACGAATAATAACGACCTGACTGGCCTGATTTTCGTTTTTACGGATGCTACCGCCATCCACGCCCGCGTAAGCGGGTGAACGCCAGCTGTGGGGTTGGATCATCAGCATAAAGGTAGCCTCTTTGCCCGTTTCCTCGGAAATGTCAACCAGTGAGCCGTATTCCCAATCACCGAATTTGGAAAGGGCAAATTGCGTTCCGGCACTATTCTGATTGTATTTTTCCTTATCGGCAGCCGTCCGGCGGTGGTCCAGTTCAAAGACTACTTTCAGCTCGCCCGTAGCGATGTTGTATTGATAGAGGTAGCTATCATGCGTTTCGTCACCGTAGCCATTGGGATCTTCCTGGATGTAGACGTAATTTTTCGTTACGCAAAGGTTATCGACATCCTGGAAGGTTTTAGCCTTGCCCGTACGGTCATCACCGTCGAGAATCACTTCCAGCTGACCTACCAGCGGGTTGTTTTGATCAAGCGTCAGGCGGTACGTGCGGCCGTATTTCGTACGGGAATAATCGGCATTTACACCCGTATTATTCTGACCCGTTACGTTGAAGTACACTTCCCGACCGATACCATCCTTACGGTAATCCACGTCTTCGACCCGACCGAATTTGATGGACTTCAGCTCCGAATCAACCTTTTCGTTCATCTGACGACCCGTCAGGGTTTTCTGATTCTCGATTTTAACGAACTCAACGGCATATTTCTGGTTCTGCTTGATGTCCATTTCTTTCTGGTTCAGATCTTTGCGACGAAGGGTGTAATAGGAACCATTATCCAGATCACCTACCTGATCGGCTACGTATAGGAACACCTGACCGCCGTTGGTACCGCTGTCGTCATCACCCACCAGAATAACCGTTTTACCCGGGAACGCCGTTTTGGGCAGGGGCAGAGCCTGTTCGGCATTCTGACGGCCCAGCGACGACTTGGTGCGGGACATACTGGCGGCTCCGGCGGGACTATAAGGGTCCAGAGCGTGAATTTGTGACTCTTCGCTTGATTCGCCACAGGTCAGATACACGGGACCAAAGCCGTGCTCTTTCGGAGTAGCCATCGTGGCTGAACACAGGCGGTACTGCCCACCGTCGGAGTTAAGAATGTACTCGCCTTTTACGGGTTTAAACGTTTTGTCGAGCGTGATCCGGGATACGGCAAAGTTGTCCTCGTGATTAATCAGCATCGAAAACGTTCCGTCCGCATTTTTGAGCAAACCGGAACCATCGGCAGAACCACCGAAAACAAAACCGGGCGATTGGGGAAGTTTGTCGTCCGAGCCGATGAGGGAAAACAATTCCAGCGATTCAAAGCCCGCCTGTTTTTTCAGTAAGGCCGGGGTAACCGAATGGTTTTGTAATACTACATCGTTAGAATTGCCGGGATCGGAGTGATCCGTGCAGGCCCAGAGACCCAGGCCCAAGAGTACAGTACAAGTTAATGCTCGTTGCATGGTAGATATGGTGAGAGCCACAAAAGTCTACCTACAGTATTACTTGAATATTACGGGCGTTTTATCGATTTATGAGGTTTGAAGAAAGAGGTTTCAGCGGCGATCCCAAAACGGCCCCACATCCGGCAGAGCTTTCGTTGAGAGCAGAACTCCGCGTCCGGAAAATGAAGAGAGAAGCGTTTTACAAACGTGAGATTACCACAACTATTCAGAAAAATACGTGGCGATACAGTAGAAGGAAGAACGGAAGCGGATCAAAAGGCAAGGCTTGCCCTTAACCGTCAATTTTTGTCATTTGACGTATAAAGCCTACAGTTGGTAGAATAAGCGAAATAGGACCCCTTCCGAAGGTGTAATTTTGAACCATTAGGTTTAGAGGTTAAGCAGGAAACTCCCCCGTGATTCATGAGGGAGTTTTTTTATAAGTACCGTGGAGCTTTCTGGGCCTTAGGCAGTTGATTGTGACTATTCCAGAAATCAAAGACCGTATTCCAGACATTAATATACTCTTTGCGGTTCTGGGGCTTGATGACAAAAGCATTGACCCCACTGGTATAGGCCTGTTTGATAAAGGCATCATCATCCCAGTGCGAAAACATTACCACCGGCAGGTGCTTCCACTGACGGGACGTCCGGAGACGATCCAGCAACTCAAATCCATTTTCGCCCGGTAGTCCGTAATCCAGCATCATAAAACTAGGAATTACGTCTTCCAGATACAGCATTGCCTGTTCGGCGTCTTCGGCAAAAAGTAACCGGCATTGCTGATTACTTTTTTCATAGCTCCAGTTCATGATAAAGCGATGATCCGGGTTATCCTCAACGACCAGTACTAACGGTTTTTCGTTCATGATAATCGTAGTTCAAAAGGGAAACTGCAAGCGGCTTATAAAAGACCTTTAGAAGGTAATTCAATGATTTGAGCCCAGTAGGCGTAGATTTGTTTCCAGGTTTGAGCCAGCTCCTGATAGGTCTGCGGCTTCACGATGTAGCTGTTAGCTCCCTGCTCATACGCTTTCTTGATGGTTTCTTCCTGCTCGGAAGTCGTAAACATCAAAACGGGTAACGTCTTTAATGCTGTATTTTCCCGAATCCGGGTCAGCAACGACAGGCCATTGAGCCGGGGCATGTTAATATCAAGTAAGATCAGCGATGGTTCCAGCGTCTGATTCTGTAGCAACTCCCAGGCATATTCTCCATCTTCCGCAAAAATAAGCTCTCCAGGGTAACCGCCTTCCTGAAATGCCAGTTCCAGGAATTCACGGTCGTCCTTATCATCGTCAACAACTAAAATAGTAACGGTTTTTTGAAGCATTGCAAATTCTATAGACAGTATAAAATTGATCGCGATACGTGTAGGGCAGGTCGAAGAAAAGTGAACAAAGGTAAAAAGATAAGCGAAAGATTCCATGCGAAGGGCTCTGATCGTAGCTATTCACCAGAAATTGATGGATGATAAGCAGAATCCGATTTAGAAAGAAGGAGGCAACGAGATCATGTAGAAAGTCAATAAAGAGTAAAACAAGGCTTCCACGTTCAACCTCAAAACTGCTTCAATAGACGAATAAAATGATCGTTTTATAATTAAATAATTTATTATTTTTATTATAAAAAAGTTGGATTATTCAGAGGTCTATTTACCTTTGTTCAATTCAAAACAACCTATTAAATGCTATGCAAAGACCCGCCTTTTCTATTGTTGTTTCGTTTCTTACTTTCGCTTTGCCCCAAAGTTAGTATTGCCCCAAAAGTATAAACCATAGTTGAAGTCTTTCCCTGATCCGGTGGGGAGAGGTAGTTAAGCTTTTGCCTTTCCGGATCGAGTAGGGTAGGCTTTGTTTGGTACTGCGTACCCTTTAGAGGTACGCTACGAAATGCCAATTAATAGTTTTCTCACGTTCACCTATGATTGCTTTCCGTACTAAGATTAAAGGTCTTCGAGAAAGGCATCATGATTCGTATATTTGAAATAAATGAACTGTCAATACTCTGATAACAAGTAGATTAGTTAAGGTGAATGCCAGCATGAACTAACGAATCACAGGAGTATTTTAGCTACTTGTCAACGAAAATAGATTGAAAAACACCTCAGATTTTACAAGTTCAGAAGAGCTTTTGAATTAGGCTCTCGTACCGAATAAGCTGACTAAAAAGTGGGTTACTCGTGCGTAAGTTTCAACGCAGTGCCTTTTAGAAAAACGGAGATAGTATCAGGGTCAATGTCTGGGAGAATGTTATAGTAGAGGGAATAAAGTTCAGGCAAAATAAATCAGGATGAATGAGACGTATACATTTCGTTTACCGGTAAAACAAAGGTATTTCATCAAGCTACTAACATTTATTTTCAATGAAACCTCTATTATTGACTATGATGGTATTCACCTCCTGGATAGTTCAGGCTCAGGAGCTGGATAGACCCTTCACTTTTATTCCGTACCTTGGATTAAAATCAGTAGCCTGGACGACTAAAATGCCGGTTCCACCGTCTCCTTTTGGCTCTAGTCCGATTACCCAGGAAGCGGGTATCCTGCCGATGGCCGGGTTAACGCTTCAGTACCAGCTGCCGCAGAATTACCTGCTCAGGTTAAAGGCTGAGGGTTATACTGGAAATACGAAGCTTAACGGAGAATACGGTAGAATGGCCGGTTATGGGCCTGGTGAAAACGCCATTGCTACCGTAAGGAATCAGCGAGTAAAGTGGGACGGCTTTTCCTTTGCACTGGAAGCAGGCCGAACGTTTGACCTGAATGAAGCATGGCGTTTACAACCCGCCGTAAGTATAGCCTACAGCCAATGGCGAATACGCCCTCCGGTAGTAGACAACCCGCAGGTTGTTGTGTATCAGTCCAGCTTTGACTGGTACCGGGCAGGTGTAGGCGTTGAACTAAGTTGGCAACTGAACGCTACCAGCCGACTATACATTCATCCTTCCTTACGCATACCTGTTTCGACGAAGCAACGGCTTAGTAATTTCAGAACCGTGGATAACTTTCAGGCAATTCAAGAGGATTTAGTGGAACGAGAACTATCAGGGGTAGGCGTCCAGGAATTGATAGATAGAGCTTGGGGTGATCGTTCAGCAAGATCATTAAAAGCAAAAATGGGCTTCGCTGCCGAACTAGGCTGGCAAAGTAAGCGGATGAAGGTAAGTCTCTACACCGAGAATCTGGTGATTGAAAGATTGACCTGGGCACCTTATCCACAGGCCAAGGGTCTGTTCACTTCCCTACGCTTAGGTGTTCCCATCCAGTTAGGAAACCGAAAACAAACCTACGAAGGTCATTTCATGCGAAGTAACCCCACAAAAAAGTAAAACATACGGTCCACTATAACTACTAGTCTATGAATCAGCCCTATAAACTATGGATTGCTCTGGGAATCGGTATGGCGATCGGCCTCAGCTCCTGTACTACTTCCCGAACAAAAACGCTCGCTCAGGTGAGTAGTCTAGCAAAATCCGACAATTCACCCCTTAAGATTTTTCTATTGGAAAGAGATATACCCCAGGATATTGAGCAGCTTGGCGTGGTAACCATTCGGCCCCGATTCAATAACGGACTTAATATGGATGTACACGTTAAACAACAACTCCGTAAGGAATGTGAGCGATTAGGAGCCAATGGAGCCTATCGTACCCAGGACGGTACCTATGCTCCGCAGCTAGTTAGCTATCTGGTTTTCAAGTACAAAAAGTAATAAGTTAGCTGGCGTATCCGGTGCTGAAAGAGCCTGCCGCTGGAAGTACAGACGTAATGCAGTGGTCAGGATGTTCGAAGACAAATCGTGAAACAAGGATCTTATGCGGATCCTGGTGCTTCTCTTCCTAAAGCTGAAAAGCCGTAAAAGCCTCTCGTATGAGAGGCTTTTACCGGCTTTATTACAAAGTATTATCAATTACGGACGTGGCTAAGCCCTGAAACGGTGACACCTTCTAGCATAATAAGTCCTTTTTTCATAAACAGCCGCTGATAGCATCAACTACTGGTGGCCTGTGACTGCAAAGACCTGAAGAGGCATACCCGCTACCTTTTCCATATGAATTCCGCTGAACGGCTTTCCTGTCGGACCTGTATGGGTAAAAGCAAACAGGAGCCGCTCACTGCGGCAAAGCGTGTAACGTACAATTTTGATTTTTATCCCTTAAGCTACCTGACCTGTCATCTGGTACAAAACAATGAATATGCTGGAATAATTAGATACATAGTACTATACGTAAACCTTTCTATCAGAGAAGCATTGTTTATTTGTTGAATTAATTTGGATTGAAATCAAACCTCATCTGGCTTCCGGATGAGGTTTATTGTTGTAACGAGGTTACAAATACCTCACGGCTATACAAAAAGGCCGTTTATAAGGGGCTGGATTCTTCTTTCTGAAACCTCATTTTCATTCTGGTAGTTTTTACCGATACTTAATAACGTACTGACCTGAAGCTAATTGAGATGAAGTAACGGGAACGGTTCAAGTTTAAGTTATGGTACAAAACACATATTAAGTTGGTAGTTGAGTGAAAGAAAAAAAATTAAAGTATTGGATTAATAAAAGTTTTGTAAAACGTATATAAAGTCACGTGACTTACTATATTTGCTGCTCACCGATTAAGTTAAAGGTGTGGGTTAATTCACGAAAACCGTTGGGTTCTGCCTGACGGTTTTTTTAATAGTGTCGTGGAAATGAATGCGGGGAACTCTCAAAAAGAAAACCCTGCCCCAAGCCTCCGGCCTTGGACAGGGTATCTCAATATAATCGTAAGGGTACTGACTCTTAAGCCAGACCGGGTATTTCGACCATTTCGTCTACGGAAGTTTCGTAGGCAACACCGCCTACTTCAAAACCGAACAAGTTAAAGAAGTCGGTTTTGTATCCTTCCAGGTCACCCAGTTGTGGTAAGCTTTCAGTAGTTGCTTCTGCCCACAAACTGGCTACCTGAGCCTGAACGTCTTCCCGCATTTCCCAATCGTCAATACGAATACGGCCTTTTTCGTCCGTAGGCACGCTTCCATTGGTGTATAGACGTTGTTGGAACAAGCGTTGCATTTGTTCGATACAACCTTCGTGGATGCCCTGCTCTTTCATCACCTTGTACAACAGTGAAATGTACAGTGGGATTACGGGGATCGCCGAACTGGCCTGCGTTACCAGAGCCTTGTTGACCGACACATACGCTTTGCCATCCAGGTCTTTCAGCGTATCCGTGATGCTGGACGCCGTTGCTTCCAAATCATCTTTGGCCCGGCCAATGGTACCCTTGCGGTACACGGGTTCAGTAAGGGCTGGTCCGATGTAAGAATACGCGACCGTCCGAGCACCCGGAGCCAGTACGTCTGCTGCCTTCAGGGCTTCGATCCAAAGTTTCCAGTCTTCACCGCCCATCACCGCCACCGTATTTTCGATGTCTTCCTCGGTAGCGGGTTCAATGCTGATTTCCGAAACGACGCCGTTGTGGAAGTTGACCGTTTTGTTCGTAAAGGACTGACCAATCGGTTTCAGTACGGAATTGTGCGTAACGCCCGTATTCGGATTCGTCCGCCGGGGAGAGGCTACGCTGTAAATCACCAGATCCACCTGACCTAAATCGGCCTGGATCAGACCAATTACTTTCTCTTTGATTTCGTTGGAAAAAGCATCGCCGTTCACACTCTTGGCGTACAAACCTGCCTCCTGAGCCTGGACTTCAAAGGCGGCCGTATTGTACCAGCCCGCTGAAGCCGGTTTGCCCGGCTGGGGTGGCTTTTCGAAATACACACCGAGAGTAGCGGCCTGCGAGCCAAAGGCACTGGTAATGCGGGAAGCTAGCCCGAAGCCGGTCGAAGCTCCGATCACCAGCACTTTCTTAGGCCCATCGATCGGGCCTTTCGACTGGATATACTGAATCTGATTCACAACGTTTTGCTCGCATCCTTTGGGATGGGCCGTCAGACAGATGAATCCACGTACTTTAGGTTCAATAATCATGGTAGGTACGATTGGTAAATCTCTACGTAAAGAGAGAAAACGTCCAAAATAACACAGAATGTCCCAAACTTGAAGCAAAATGCCTCAGAATCCGGTAAATTTCTGTAGTTGTTACCGAAGACAGGCTTCTGGTTCAATGTAGAATAGAGCCCGCATATACTAGATGTATCTGGTCAAAAAGCAGGTTGTATTTTTGCATGAAACGTACTGCCTGTAGCCCTTACATTCGTCTTACCTAGATCGACTTTGGTACCGTAAGCACGGTTGGGTAGTAGCTGGAGAAACTCTGCGGTGTGAGGGGTTCTCATCCCCTGGCATTTCATTAGGTAATGGTTTGAAGTTGTTAAAGTACAACCAACTATCTGTGTGTGCGACATAAACCCGATCCCCGTCCTATCGCAGGGAATGCATACGGACTAAAAAACCAGCCAACTCAACAGAACCCAATACTAATCCGATAATACTAAGTGATCACTATATATTGCATATTAAGACATCACCTGTAATGAAAACCTAAACTATTACTGGAGAAAACTACAGGATAATCTGTAACCCCGCCGTAACACCCAGATACAAGCCCTGCGTATGCTTGGTTCCTTGCTTACTCCAGAGATAAATGCCCCGCAAATCATCCGAAGTCTCACGCGTGAAGTCTACGTAGTTGATCGTGGGCCCCAGGAAAAATTCCCATTGCTTGGCGAATCGAACGGAAGGAAGTATACGTAAAGAGTTCCGTAAATACTCCCGTTTTTTGAAGTCAGTGAGGGTTACCGTAACGGCTTCCAGACTCACGCGATACGGTTCACGCACGAGTACGTGGGCCCCCAGACCCGCTTCCAGTCCGTACAGCGATTGCTGGGGCTGTTTCAGGTTGTATCCGAGTCCAACCAATCCGTATAGGACGCGTCCACCGGAACGGAAGGACAGAAAGCCCGTCAAGGTTTCATCGGTACTTAAGGAAATTCGTTTCTCCCCATTTTTCACCAGATTAATCAACCCAATCGAATAGTCACTGCTATCGGCTATATTCAGTACTCCGATTTGTACGCCTTTCACGCGTTTAGCCACGTTGATCAGACCAGCGACTTGCGTATGGACCTCTTCGGACTGGTTAAAAACCCCGGCTACCTGTACCGCCGATTGGCGAGATACGTTGCCCACCCCCGCTACCTGAACGGCCTTACCCGTTCCAGCAACATTGGTGACACCCGCCAGTTGTACACCCTGGGTTTCGTGGCTGACTACATTTAGCAATCCCGCCAACTGGGTTGCCCGGGCCGACTGAGCCCGGTTCAGGAGTCCCGACAGCTGAGCTCCCTGGGCCCGTCCGCCAATGGTATTGAAAAGGCCCGATACCATCAATCCTTTCGTATCCTGTCGAACGACACTGCCCAGACCTGCCATACTGAAACCCGTCTCCGCCCCGGAAACGCCCGCCAGTAGATGCAGAGAAAACGAGTTGGAGTAGCGATCGGCGTGGGTGCCATTACTGCTTAAGGGATAGACCAGCCCAATATGAGCAACACTCTTTTGTAAATCCTGAGCCTGAACTCCCGATGCCAATCCAGCGAAGAGGAGTGTAAACCATTTTTTGAAAGAAGCGGAGTAAGAAAAAATTTTCATGAGCTATGAATGCATGAGGTGATGAGAATCTACGTCTACGAAAAGTCGCCAACTGGTACCGGGCTAACGTCCTTTCGTTTTGTATATCCTTGACAACATGCTTCAGCCTTACCCTAAATTTATTTTCATTTTTTTAGGAAGTACTTTTTATTGAAGCGTCAAAATATGTATTAATACGCTGATTATTAGTAAATTATGTAAAATAAAAAATACGCTATATTCCTCAAAAATTAACTTGTACACCGCCCTGCCAACCTACCCAGCCGTAGGCAGTGGGGGAAAGATTCCAGTGGGGATAGGCCTTTGGCGAGGTATAAACTTCGCTGGGCTGATCCGCATAGGTGAGGGATAGGGCAGGCCCCGCGGAAAAAGTCCAGTGCGGATTGATCCGGAATTGCAGACTCGTTTCCAGACGAGCCAGTATGGGTAGCGTGTCCCAATTACCCTGATACAGATTTTGCGAGGTAAGGTCCGTAGCAAGCGACCAGCGAATACCTAGCCGAAACTCCCGTCCCAGCCCCGCCCCAAACGTAAACGCGGATTGCGAAGCAAAGGGCGAATAGCCCAATAGCAGAATGGTATACAGGCGGTGGGTACCACTTTTAAAGGTAAGCTGGAAAGGCACCACGTCGTTGGCTGCCAACGTGACACTCATTTTGCCGTTTCGAATCAGGTTGATCAGACCCAGACTGTAACCCGATGAGCTATCGGCAACATTGATCAGGCCCAATTGTAATCCTTTCACGTGCCGGGCGTAATTGTAAAGACTGGTCACCTGGGCACCCGTTACCGTATCACGGTGGTGGTTCACCAGTCCGGAAATCTGTACGCTGGCAGTACCCCGCCGGGCCTGATTCAATACCCCCGCCAGCTGAACACTGCCGTGGGTTACATCCGCTGTATTGAATACGCCCGCAATCTGTACGGAACGCTGACTGGTTTGAACGCGATTACTAATACCCGCGATCTGTACACCCCGGAGCGTATCCAGAGCCAAATTGAGTAATCCGGCCGCCTGAAACCCATTTACACTACTCCCTACCAGATTAAATAAACCCGCTAACTGTACCGATCGAACATCGTTTTTGATGATGTTGAAAACGCCCGCAATTTCGACCCCCTGTACGCCGGCATTGTATCCCCCCAGTAGATTCAGCGACACTTTATTGACGACCTGTGAACTCAGTCGGCCGTGACTGCCCAGACCCGGAGTGAGGGCGATTTGGTAGGGCAGATTGACGAAAAAGCGACTCAAGTTCTGACTTTGGGCCCGCAAGCGGCGAGACAGAAAGGTCCGACCTAGCCAGGTTCGTTCGCCCCGGGAATTTGGATTGATCGTCACCTCATCGAGCAGGATTGCTTTGGGTTTGATGCGAATGGTTACTTCCTGGTTGGCTGGGAGGGTCAGCGTGGTGTCGCCGTACCCAATTTTACTGACGGTGAACGACAAAGGCACACTTCGGTCTTTGACCCGAAGTCTGAAATAGCCCTGGTCGTTACTTACCGTGGCTACAAACCGCGTCTTGTCGTAAATACTAACGAGGTCGGCCTTTTCGCCCGTTTCATCGTCCAGAATATAGCCACTGATGGTCGATTGTCGTTCGACTTTTCCCGGCTGAATGATCAGGTAATTACCCGTTTCCTTGTACGAAAAGCGATTCCCAAACAACCGCTGTAGGGTATACTGAACGGTTTGGTTGCTCACCTGTAAGGAGACCAGACTATCGCGGGGGATCAGGTTGCTGTTGTAAGAAAAATAGAAATCGCCTTTCTCGCCGATGTGTTGAAGCACCTGCGAAAGGGGTTCCCGTTTCACTGTCAGTGAAATCTTGCGGGCGAGCAGTTGTTGGGCATGAAGGTCGGAAATACAGGCGAAGGCACACAGAATGGTTACTAGCCACGCCCTGACAGGAATGGAATGCATGCCGAAAGGTAAGGCCTATTTCAGCAGGAATTGATCTCCCTGCCGTTCAATTTTTACCTGAAGGGTATGAGCAATAATCTCCAGCACGCGTTCCAGCGGCAGTTGCGGCAAGGTAGTAGTAAGGGGTAAGGCTTCCAGTTCCGGCCGGGCGATGCGTACCTGAGCACCGTAAGCTTCATTAATGGTCCGGACGAGCGTACGGAGCGGCGTCTGCCTGCAAACGAAGGTTTTCGTGTGGTAATACGTGTCGAGATCGTCGCGGATTTTAAGTTTTTCCGGTTTGCGTTCGTCAATGGGGACGATCGCTTTTTCCTGCGGTCGTAAGTCGATTCGGTACGGTTGACGACGGACTTCCACGTGACCGGTTTTCACTACTATTTCCGTTTGTGTATCGGTTTGCTTTACGTTAAAGGAAGTGCCCAGTACGCGAACCGTCATGGTATTGACTTCAACGGTAAAGGGGCGAGATGGATCACGTTGTATGGAAAAGAAGGCTTCTCCCGTCAAGTGTACCCGGCGGCGGCGAAAAGTTTTGTCGTAACGCAGTGAGGAGTGCCGATTCAGCGTCACGCTGGAGCCGTCGGGTAGGGTAATCGATTGAGGTTGATTGCCGGATTGAACGCTGAGCAGTTCAGCCGGTGTCATCCACATATACGTTTGCCAGCCGATTCCCAGCATCAGCAAGACAACTGCCGCCCGTATCCAGCCTCGAAAACGGGGGATGGAGCGAATGGATGGTTTTTGAATTCGCTGTTGAAAGTGTTCCCAGGCGATCTGTTCATCTACTACGAGTGGTTCATCCGAAGGCTGGCTTTGTTGCCAAATGGTGCGGAACTGGGCGTAATACTGCTGGTGACGATCGCTTTCCCGTAGCCAGGCTTTTACCCGTTTTCGTTCGGGTATACTGGTTTCATGCAGCATGTACTTCACCAGTAAATCGTCCATTTTTGAATCGATTTTCATACAAACAAAGGGGATTGGGGTAACCAGACAATCATTCCCAGCAGGGGTAGATAATCAGCCAGTTGCTGACGTAGAAAGCGTAGGGCTTTGCCCATCTGGTTTTCGACCGTTTTGACGGGAATTTCCAGCAGGTCGGCAATCTGCTGGTACTTCAGCTCCTCTACCCGGCACAGGTGAAAAACGGTCCGGCATTTCTCGGGCAAGTCGTGCAAGGCCTGATTAAGGCGTTCTTCCAGCTCCAAGACTTCGAGCGTATGAGTGGGTTGTTGGGGTCGGTCGTTCAGCTCCCGCTGGGCATATTGCAGGTACGATTGCTCGACCTTGACGTGTTTGAGGTAGTTCAGACTTTCGTGATAGACCGCCCGATAGAGATAACCCGTAGTAGATTCCCGAATCAGCAGCTTTTTCTCCCACAAGCGGCAGAAGACATTCTGTACCATCTCTTCCGCCATCACGTCGTCTTTCACCAGTGTGTAGGCGTAGGCGTGAAGTTTCTTCACGTGGGTCTTAAAAAGCTGCTCAAATTCCTGCTCAAACGAGACTACTTGCATGGGGCTTACGGCTGATGTCTTCGGTGGCTAGGACAACTCAGTCAGACTTTCCCCTACAGAAATCGAAAATCTTTTTAAAATCGGTACCCATTCGGGCCTTGTATGAAAAGAAAAAAGCCCCGGTAGTAAAGATTGGGAAGACGCTTAAATTAACGTTAAATTGTACGTTAAAAAAACGGTACATACTAGGAGGATATCTTAGGCTAGGTTTACTGGGAAGGGACGTTGTTGTTTGATGAAGTAATTGATTGATAGAATGTTATAGTGAAGATGAATGGTGACAGAAATGCTAGTTTATCCCTTTGAAAGCAAAAGGAAATCTTAATCAAAAGAATTGAAGTAGTATACCTATGAAAACACGATCCAGAAGCTAAATTTCCGGATCGTGTTTTCATACCGTCTTACGACAAAGCCTGTGGCGGAGGGGAACCCGCTGGTTTAGATCGGTCTTCGGGTAGGGGAACAAATTCCGTATGGTCGGTCGGCGGTAGCGGAATACGGCCCGCCTGCCAGTCGGCCTTGGCCTGTTCAATCCGTTCTTTACTGGAAGAAACGAAGTTCCACCAGATGTAACGATCGCCCAGGTGTTCACCGCCCAGTAACATGATCGTACTGTTTTCAACCGCCACTAAAACTGGATCAATACCGGGCGTAAAAACCAGCAACTGCCCTACGCCGTAGCGATGACCATTGACTTCCACGCTGCCTTTGGCTACGTAGGCTCCCCGTTCGGAGTAGCCCAGGGGAATGCCAAAGCGGGTTCCGGCCTGTAAAACCACGTGCACGTAAAACAGCGGCGAATGGGTTTTGACATCATTTTTAACCCCAAAAGCCTCCCCGGCAATGAGTCGCATCCAGACCCCTTTATCGGTAAAAACCGGCAATTGATCGGGCTGGTAATTGGTAAAAGCCGGGTCCGTTTCTTCGTCGGCTTCGGGCAGGGCCACCCAGGTCTGTAGCATCTCCAGCGATCCCCCGGCCAGCGTTGCCGGATCTTCGAAACGCTCGGAATGAGCAATGCCGCGACCGGCGGTCATCCAGTTCACTTCGCCGGGACGAATCACCTGTTCTACGCCCAAACTGTCGCGATGCGTAACCAGACCATTGAACAGGTAGCTGACTGTCGACAAGCCAATGTGCGGGTGCGGCAGCACGTCCATACTCGGCAACTGCTCGGCGGTAAACTGTACCGGACCCGCGTGATCCATAAAAATGAAGGGACCGATCATGCGTCGAAGCCGGTACGGCAGAATCCGGCGAATCGTAAAGTTATTACCCAGGGTTGCGGGTCGGGCATCAATGATGAGGTCTAACATGGCATTTGGGATACATTAGCAATGAATGGTAGTACGTTTCAGTCCCTGGCTCGTTCGACAGGACTTCCAGGTTCACTATGGGTAGATAAAGAAGGGCATTATTCCGTAACGTCTTTCAACGTTCTGTTTTCATGACAAACGATACGTCACAAAACACGGACCGGGACTTGAAAAAGCCATAATTAATAACGATTTACAAATATTAGGGAAAAGGCTGGCTTTTGCGGTCTAAAAGATAAGCGTAACCTATACATTTGCATATTCACGAAACCTCCTCTTCCCTAATGCTTAAGATTACTCTTCCGCTGATTACAGCTTCCTTATTATTATTCTGGAATACCTCCCGCACGAATCGCCCGCAGTCGCTTCCCTCGCAGCGGGTGCTCATCGATTCTTTGCCCAATGGAACTAGTTGGCCCGGGGAATTACGGGTGACTCCTTTTACCGGACCGGAGCTGACGCCAAGTCCCGCCTGTCTGGCCGTATCACCCTCGGGAGAAGTATTCGTAGGGTGGATAAAATGGGTTCGCTGGGTAAGAAGCCGGGGCAGGGCAGTATCGTCCGCCTTGTTGACAGCAATCACGATGGCAAGCTCGATTCGCATACCATTTTTGCTAAAGTCGATAACCCACGGGGTATTTTGACCATTGGCGATCAGGTATTCGTACTTCATACGGTTTTCTCGAAGGAAAAGGGCGTGGCTACGGGGATGGACCTGGTCGTGTTCGACGATAAAAACCATGATGGCGTAGCAGACGGACCTTCCCGCCCCCTGATTGAGCACATCAGTAACCCAAATTTCCTGCAAAGCCGGGGAACGGATCACGCGACCAACGGCATCCGTCAGGGCATTGATGGCTGGATTTATATCTCCGTGGGCGATTTTGGTTTCCATGACGCCGTAGACCGGTCGGGGAAAAAACTGACCATGCTCGGCGGCGGAATCGTGCGGGTACGGCCCGACGGTACGGAAATGGAAGTGTATGCCCATGGCACGCGAAATGTGTACGACGTCGCTATTGACCCGTACATGAACATTTTCACGCGGGAAAACACCAACGACGGCGGCGGCTGGAACGTCCGCTTCAGCCATTTACTCCAAACGGGTGAATACGGCTATCCAACGCTGTTCATGCATTTCACCGATGAAATCATTCCCGCTCTGGTTGACGTGGGCGGTGGTTCGGGTACGGGCTCCTTGTTTATGGACGATGATACCTGGCCAGAGAAATACAACCGCGTGCCGATGATGGCCGACTGGGGTCGGAACCAATTGTACCTGCACCGCGTAACGTCCGATCAGGCCAGTTTTACGCAGAAAGAAGAGGAGTTTATCAAACTTCCGCAGATTACGGATATTGACGTAGACGCGTCCGGACAGGCCTATCTGTCCGCCTGGGATGGTGCCGGTTATTCGGGTAACCCCGGCAAGGGATTTGTGGTGCGGGCAGTTCCGAAAAGCTGGAGTTACAAGCCCTTTATGGAAGTAAAGAAAGCCAGTGTTGAACAGCTAGTCGGGGCATTGAAGCTGGGTAGTAGCGTAGCTCGTCTGGCCGCTCAGCAGGAATTACTTACGCGTCCGGCTGCCAGCGTAGCTCCAGCCTCCTGGACTTTAGTGACGGACGCTTCTCAGCCGCTGCACAGTCGGGTAGCCGCTTTGTTCACCTACGCTCAGTCGGCGGGTAGTCAGGGCATCGGTAATCTGGTCAAGCTGACTGAGGATGTCACCTTGCGGGAATTTGCTCTCAAAGCTCTGGCCGATCGGAAAGCCTGGGCTCAACAGGCTCCACTTGAACCTTTCCTGAAAGCTCTGAACGACCCTTCAGCCCGCGTACAAACGGCGGCCATCATTGGTCTGGGTCGTCTGGGAAAACCGGAGGCTGCTACGGCTCTCTTGCAGGTGAAAGTACCGGCCTCTTTCGTAGCTCCTGCAGGCAATACCGAAGGACCGCACGCGACACCTAACTCGGCGATCGTACCAGCCCACCTGGCCGCTCGGGCACTCGTGAGCCTGAATGCCGTTGACGCCTGCGTAAAAGCACTGGGTACGGGACAATCCACCCTGGCTTTATGGGCCTTACGTTCCATGCACGATCCGAAAGCAGTAGACGGTATCATCGCTGCGTATGGCAAAACCAATGATGCTGCGTTGAAAAAGCAAATGCTGGTAACCCTCGCCCGTTTATATCAGAAAGAAGCCGATTACGACGGAAGCTGGTGGTGGAGTACACGACCCGATACGCACGGCCCGTACTACAAAGCGATTGCCTGGGAATCGTCGCCGAAGGTGAAGGATTTTCTGATGAAACAGTGGCAACAGTCCGGTGACAAAGCCTTCTACGCGGATCTCAACAGCCGTCTTCGCATGAACATCGCCGAATGGGGTGGACAGGAGACTACGGTAGCGAAAGAAGAGGTTAAAGTAGACCTGGAGAAAATCAAGAATAAAAAAGGTCAGGTAGGCGAGTCGTCCATCGAGGATGTCATGCTGGCTCTGGAAAAACTGAAAGGAAATGCTACGCTGGGTAAAACCCTGTTTACGCAGCAGGGCTGCATTGCCTGCCATAGTCTGAGCCGTAACGAACCCATGAAAGGTCCGTTTATGGGACAAATTGGTTCGATCATGAGCCGGGATCAAATTGCGGAATCCATTCTGAAACCCAATGCCTCCATTTCTCAGGGTTTTGCAACGGTTATGATCACTGCGAAAGGCAAGAAAAGCTACATGGGCTTTGTAACGGAAGAATCCGCCAGCCGGGTCGTACTTCGCGACATTGCCGGGCAGGTATACACCATCAAAGCTTCGGATATTATCAGTCGGAAAGAAATGGAAAACTCGATGATGCCTGCGGGGCTGGCCAACGCCCTTTCGTACGAAGAATTTGCCTCCCTCGTCACTTTTTTGTCAGAGCAGAAAAAATAGACGGTCGAGGATTCTTATCAACTTATTAATAAGAAGGGCACGCAACATTGCGTGCCCTTCTTATTTTATTAACAATAACCCCTAAATTTTAGGTAGTTAATCTTGCTTAAAAAGTTTATATTTTTTTATTAAGCAGTTGTATACGATGTAAAAATATACTTACTAAAATAAGGCTGGTTAAGCAGGGAGGGCGTTGTGATTTGTAAATCAATTACTACAGCAATCATTCATTAGTAGGCATCGGATCCATGCAATTGATTTTGTAAAAGTAAAAGGCTATGTGTGCTTTTAAAAAACTGACGTAGCAATAAAAATCTGTACTAAAAGAGACGTTTACGAGAAAAAATGAATGATAAAACAAGTGAATGGGCTTACTAGAAAAGTAGTGGCGAGATAAAATAGAGGTAGCCGTAAAGGTTATGTTCTGGTGAGTTTTTCAAAAATACATCTATTATGAAGCTCATTTTATTTACCTGCAGGTATATATGTTAATTGAAATTAACTAAAGACAATGTACTAAAGCCTAGTATTAATACTACATTAATTACTTAACTTCTTCTATGGTAAATATCAAATTTACGATATAGGTTTGAGTGTTTAAAAAGTGTATCTGCTGGTTTTTTCAGGATGTGAAGGAAATAATTTGCCTGCGGGCAATGGCTGAGGAAGGGAACTGAGAATGCCATACGACATCCGAATTATTAATTAAATTGACGGTTATGCAGCTCTCAACTAGACTATGTCCAGTTGTAGACTCAAATGGGGTACTCGCAGGCGGCTTGTACCCCATTCTTCTTTAATACGCCTGAAACGAAGGCAGAAATCTGGGTTCTTCCAGGCACTACAGGGTGATGAATGAAATGAAGGGACTTATCCCGTAATTTTTCTAAAAAAAATCCCCGGCTTATCTTCGGCGATAAGGGACTTTTCCCGCTATTTGCTCTAAACCAACACAAGTAATGCGTTTGATTTACGCTGTTTTAACCAGTAAGCGTTTCGCAGTGCTAATGCTTGTCAGCCTGTTGTATCAGATCAACCTGAAGGCTCAGCCCTTTTCCAGACAGGTACACCGGATTGTTTTTCTGGGTAACAGTATTACGTACGATGGCCGTTACGTAACCGATGTAGCGGCGTACCTACGCGTGAAATATCCCCGTCAGAACTATGAAATCATCAACGTGGGTTTACCCAGTGAAACGGTATCGGGTCTATCTGAGCCCAACCACGCGGATGGTAAATTTCCCCGGCCCGATCTGCACGAACGGTTGAGTCGGGTTTTGCAGCAAACCAAACCTGATCTGGTAATTGCCTGTTATGGCATGAACGATGGAATCTACCTTCCTTGGGATGAAAGCCGGTTTGCTGCCTTCCGTACCGGAGTGCAGTGGTTGCATGATCAGGTCGTGAAGGCGGGTACCCCCATCATCCACGTTACCCCGCCCGTATACGATGAGAGTCGGGGACAAGCTCAGGGCTACGCCGCCGTACTGGATCGCTACGCCGAATGGCTACTTGCCCAGCGGGAAGCCCAACAGTGGCGGGTACTGGACCTTCACTTTCCCATGAAAACGTATCTGGAAACTCAACGACAACAGAACGCCACCTTTTACCTGGCCGAAGACGGTATTCACCCGCAGGAACAGGGCCACTGGCTCATGGCTCAACAACTCCTGGTAGGGCTGGGGGAAGATCAGGTAGCTACCGCGACGGATGCCCGGGCGAGCGTCGCTTTTCACCCCAAAGGTGCCCAGCTACTGGAACTGGAGGCGGAAAAGCAGTCCCTAATGAAAGACGCCTGGCTGACGGCTACGGGTCATCAGCGTCCGGGCATGAAAAAAGGGCTACCGCTGGCGGAGGCTCAACAGAAAGCCGCCGCTTTGACAAAGCAGCAAAAAGCTTTATTACGCTAGTGCGGATTTCTGCTGGCGACGGAATACGGTCGGACTAATGCCCCGCTGTTTTTTGAAGAATTTGTTGAGGTGACTTTCGTCAGTAAAACCCAACTCGTAAGCAATTTCATTAATTCGCAGGTAACTATGTTGCAGCCGGGCTTCGATCAGCTTCGTCCGGTAGTTGGTAATGTATTGCTGCATGGTTTCCTGCGTGTGTTTTTTGAAGTAACGGCCGAGGTACGTTTCCGACAGGCCGAAGTGTTGGCTAACGGCTTCCGCCCGGATTTTTTCGGGTTCGTAAATATGATTCTGAATGTAATGCACAATGTCCAAAGCCCGCTCGTCGGTATGGGCCTGCACGTGCTGGGGTAAGTAGCGGGCGATGTTTCGGGTGACAATGACAATCAGCGTATTCACCAACTGACGAATGAGTTCCTTGTTGTACCGATCCCGCTGGGCATACTCACGGATGATGGCTTCTACGAGCGGCTGTACCAGCAATTTGTCGGGCTGGTTGCGAAGAATACAGCCCGGCTGATGGTTGGCATTTTGCAGAATAAATTCCAGTCGCTGAATATCGTCAGCCTGAAAGGTATTGGCGTGCAGGTAAATGTCGGTGAACCGCAGGAAAAAGAATTCCGTCGTCGTTTCGATTGCAAACGAGTGACAGTCTTCCGGCGTAATCAGAAACATATGCCCCGGGCGGTACGAAAATTTGTTCTGATTAATACACTGAACGCCGGTACCCGACAAAATATACACCAGTTCAAAAAACAAGTGCTGGTGCCCGCCTTTAGGACAGTCATCAAGGGTTTTGTGAACAATCGTAAAAGGCTCGTGCAAACGTTCTTTCTGCATCGTTGTAAGAAATGAATGGTACGTAAAAGGCTTTTCACACCGCATACCACGTAGGGTCGTTGCGGTACCGATTTTGCCGCGGTAGACACAAATGTACCGGAAATGAGAAAAGAACTACCGGAAAAGGTCGGGGAAACTGGTACAATTTTGCACCGAACTTAGAACCACAACCAGCATGAAAGCCATTGTAATTAATGAATTTGGAGGCGTCGATCAATTCGTTTATACCGAGCTGCCCGTACCTACCGTACAGAAACATGAAGTCCTGATTCAGGTAAAAGCGATCAGTATCAATCCCGTTGATGCGAAAACGCGGGCGGGAAAAGGCATGGCCGGACGATTAAAATCCGTTCATCCGCTGATTCTGGGCTGGGACATTTCCGGAATTGTTACTGAAATCGGTTCCAGCGTAACGGATTTTAAGGTTGGCGATGAAGTATTCGGAATGGTCAATTTTCCCGGTCATGGTCAGGCCTATGCCGAATACGTGGCTGCTCCCGCTGACCAGTTAGCTTTGAAGCCGGCTAATGTTAGTCACGAAGAAGCCGCTGCCGCCACCCTGGCTGCTTTGACGGCTTATCAGGCGATGGTGCATAAAGCTCCCATTCAGCCGGGCCAACGCATTTTGATACACGCCGCCGCTGGAGGAGTAGGTCATTTTGCTGTACAAATGGCGAAACATTTCGGAGCGTACGTCATTGGTACGGCTTCAGCTTCGAATCAGGCGTTTGTACAGAGTCTGGGAGCCGATGAAGTCATTGATTACACCGCTCAGCCCTTCGATGAAGTCGTATCGGAGGTGGATCTGGTACTGGACTTCGTGGGAGCCCTGCCCGTTCTGGAACGTTCACTCCATGTGCTTAAACCGGGAGGTACACTCATCAGTATTCCTACGGGATTGCCCGAATCCATTACGCAGCAGGCCACGGCTCAGGGCATCAATGCCTTTTTCTTCCTGGTACAGTCCGATGGAGCCGATATGCAGCAAATTGCCGCTTTACTAGCCGATGGCAGGGTACGACCCCACCTTTTTAAAACCTATACCCTGGATCAGATGGGCGAGGCTCATCTCCAACAGGAAACGGGTAGAACCGTGGGTAAGCTCGTTGTAACCCTTGTCTAACTACTAAAGGTATCTGGTATGAAAGCCATTGTCATGGAATCCCTTGCCGGGCGTAATCAATTACAGCTCCGGGACTTGCCCCGCCCCCGTATCCAGTCCGGCGAGGTACTGGTACAAGTGAAGGCTCTATCCATTAATCCGGTGGATCACAAAACCTTACAGGGAAAAGGACAGTACGAAAACATTAAAAACGATCCGCCTCTGATTTTGGGTTGGGACATCGCTGGCGTAGTCGTGGAAAGTGCCACGACCGCCTTTAAAGTGGGGGACGAGGTGTTCGGTATGATCAACTTCCCCGGCCATGGCAAGGCTTATGCCGAATACGTCGCCGCCCCCGCCGAACATTTGGCTCTGAAACCGACCTCCGTTTCCTTTGAAATCGCAGCAGGTACGGCTCTTTCCGCTCTGACGGCGTATCAGGCCATTCGAAAAGCGGCCGTCAAAGCGGGCGAGCGGGTGTTTGTGCAGGGAGCCGCCGGAGGCGTTGGTTTTTTCGCCGTACAAATGGCCAAGGCTCTGGGGGCTTACGTCATCGGAACGGCGAAGACAGAAGACGAAGCCGTATTGAAAGCCCGTGGACTCGACGAATGGATCGATTACCAGACTACTGATTTCGAACAGGCCACGCAGGACATTGACTTTGCCCTGGATACGCTCGGAGGCGAAGCCGCCGTAAAAGCTTTACATATTCTGAAGCCAATGGGTCGGCTCATCACCATCCCGAGTGGAAAGGGGGAAGCCTGGAAAGCGGAGGCCGAAGTAAGGGGTTTGCAGGCGGATTTCCTGTTCGTTCATTCCAGCGGCGAAGACATGCAGGTACTCGCTGATTATCTGGCCAAAGGACTGATTCAACCCCGGATCGCTCACACGTTTACCTTCGATGAAATCATCCAGGTACACGAACAAATGGAAGCCGGTACGCTCAGTGGCAAGATTGTCGTACGGCTGGATTCGTAAGGTTCAAACTCCAAACTCCAAACGCATGGAAACCCGCGGATTTACCGGGTTTAACGCGGGAAATTACCCTGGCCGAAGTTCCCGCCGTTCTTGAAACCCTGCTGAAAGGACAGATGCAGGGTCGGGCTTTGGTCCGCATCGGGTAGGCTCGTTTCTTTATTCTTCCCTGCTTCATCTTTGGGTATTTTTCCGATAAAACGGCTCCTTCGGCTGGCGGTGGGCTAATGATGTACCATTCCCTGTTTGGCTGCTTACTCTGGGAAAACGGAAAGGACATCGTTTGGCAGGTAGTACCCAGGGCTTTCTGAACATTCCCTGTTGATCGATTTTTTAAATCAGGTCAAATGGGATTTGATCAGTCAGCGGCCGAATCAGCAAACCATCGGCGTCAATGGTCCGTCCGTCCTCACGACCGAGCTATGACGCACCTACTTCGGCAGCTGCAACAGCCCAAGGGAATTCGCTTCAAACGGAAGACTAAAGTAGCGGAGTGACGCTGGAAGATTCAGCCCGTTTGCGGTTCCATGACCACACAGAAGCATTTATTGCGGAATTCATTCGTATTGATTTCGTAATAGGCGGTTAATATCCAGGTAATGTTAGAGCTGTCTATTTGCGGGAATTTTACGCTTTATTCCCATTAGATGAAAAAATCTCTATTAGTCGCCCTCCTTATCATTTTGGGTACGTGCTGGCTTTCTCAGCCTTTGTTTGCCCAAACGACGCAAGCCTCGATTTTCGGGGTCATTTACGAAAAAGATAATTCACCCTTACCGGGAGCCACGGTTCAAATCAAAAATGAATCAACGGGCTTTACCACCGGAACCGTTACCAATGCCAAAGGTGAATACTCTTTTAAAGAACTTCCCTTAGGGGGCCCCTACAACGTGAGTGCCACCTTCGTTGGGTACGGTGAACAAAAGCGAACGGGCTATATGCTCAACCAGGGTGACGCCATCCGCGTGAACCTGACCATGCAGGAAAACGAGCAAAGTCTGCAGGTGGTGGAAGTCGTTGCTTCCGGTCTGAAAAACAAGATTGAAGACCTGGGTACGGCCACGGCCATTTCGGCAAAAGCCATGCTGACACTGCCCGTAAACGGTCGGAATTATCGCTCTTTAATGGACCTTTCTCCGCTGAGTCGTGGGGATAACCTTTCGGGTCAGCTGCCTCTTCCACCAACTTTACCATTGATGGGATGACGGCTAAAAACCCGACTTCGGCCGGAGCCACCACCAGCCGAAGCAATGCTCCGTATTCGATTTCCATGGAAGCCATCCGGGAGTTTAAAGTCGTGACCAACCAATACGACGTAACCTTTGGCCGGGCCGGGGGTGGTACGGTGAGTGTGGTAACGAAAGCCGGTACCAACAAATTTACGGGTAGCATTTTTAACTATACGCGGGCGAACTGGCTGTCAAGCCCTTACGACATTCGGGGAAACAAACGCGATGCTCCTTTCTCGACCAATCAGTACGGTTTCTCGCTGGGCGGTCCGATTATTAAAGATAAACTCCACTTCTTCATGGTATGGGATCACCAGCAGGATTCCCGCCCACTGATCATTGCAGACATTCGGACGGCTACGGATGAAAGCCGTTTTAACGTAACAACCGCAACCCTCGATCAGTACATTACCATTGCCCGTAGCAAATACGGTATGTCGCCCGAAGGTCGTCAGTACGGCAATTTTGATAAAAAACGCGGTTCGGATGCGGCTTTTGCCCGGATTGACTGGCAGATCAACAACAAGCACCTGCTGACCCTGCGGAATAACTTTACCAGCGACGTCAATAAATTAGGTTTAGCTGATAACACGGCCATCAACCTGTATGAATCGTACGGGAACGATTACAATGTTGACAACAGCTTACTGGCTACCTTACGCAGTACGCTGAATCCGCGGATGACCAATGAGCTGAAACTGCAGCACCTGTATACCTACCAGAAAAGTAGCCCCGGTGATCAGTTGCCCGGAGCCAACATCCCTCGGGCGATCGTTGAAAACGTAGCCTCTACCCTGACCGGAGGCCGGAATGCGACCACGAACATCCAGATGGGTGGTCACCGTTTTGCTCAGGAACGTTTCCGCAACAACGTATTTCAGTTGGTAGACAACCTGTACTACAACACCGACAAAGTACAGTATACCTTCGGTTTTGACGTCATGTACACGAACGCTTACTCGGTGTACGGTAGTGAAGTAAATGGTCGCTTCCACTATAACGCGGAAGTAGATCCAACGACGGGCCGTACCATTACAGCTCTGGAGAACTTCAACAACCTGAAGCCTTACCGCTACTACCGCGAAGTACCTTTGATGGATGACTGGGGTGTAACGGGTAAAACGCTTAACGCGGGTATTTACGGACAAATGCAAACCAAGATTGCCCGTGGTCTGGACATGACGGCCGGTTTGCGTCTGGATTATACGCTTTATCCTTCTTCGCCGCTCAACCAGGATTTGTTCAATGAACTGGGTATCCGTACCGATAACAAACTGAAGGCTTTTGTCGTACAGCCTCGTCTGCAATTCACCTGGGATGTAAATGAGCGTCATACCGATTATGTACGTTTTGGCGGGGGGTGTTTGCTTCCGACATCAACAACTACATGGTTATCAACAACCTGACGTTTGACGGCAAGCACCTGGCGACGGTGGATGTTCGGGGAGCAAATGTACCGAGACCGGACTTCAATGCGTACCGCAATAATTACGGTAGTATTCCAAGCCTGGCTCAGTTCCAGTTGCCCACCATCAACACCTACGGTCCGGATGTTCGCATTCCCGTGGTGTATAAAGCAAACCTGTCGTACAGCCGCTTCCTGACGGATCGTCTTCGCGTAGGAATCGCCGGGTATCTGTCACTGGGTCGTAACAATTACACCTACGTAGACCGCAACATGGTGGCTGATCCTTTCTTCCGTCTGTCACAGGAAGGCAACCGGGGCGTGTACGTACCCTTGAACAGCATACCTACGAGTGGTGTACCCGATTGGCTGGAAGGTCGAATCAGCAAGAAATATGGTCGCGTGCTGGAGCTGGTTAGCGAAGGAAAAGTAAACCAGCTGGCTTTCGTAGCCGACGCTACGTTCCGTTACTTCCGGGATGGGGAAATCACGGCCAGCTATACCTGGAACGACATCCGCGATAATACGTCCTTTAACGGAAACGTAGCCAACTCAGCAACCCTGTCCCTGCCCGTAGTAGATGACCCACGTAACCTGAGCCGCGTAACGTATTCCGATGCTCATTTCCGCAGTAAAGTGGTCTTCGCCGCTACGCTGCCTTCGTTCTACGGTATTACCATCGGGGTTCGGTACTCGGGCATCGGCGGTACGCGTTACTCGATGTTGTCAGGAGCAAATAATAACGGTGACTTCGTAGCGACGAACGATCTGGCCTATATTTTCAGCCGTACCAACGGTAGCGTTCCTGAGAACGTACGTACGGGCCTACAGGCGATTTTGGATAACCCCGACGCTAGTCAGAGCATCAAAAATTACATTCTGAAATACGAAGGAAAAATTGCGGAGCGTAACGGTGGAATCAATGGTTTCTACGGTACGTTCGATGTACGGGCCAACAAGAAGTTCAAGCTTTATAAAAACCACGCTCTGGAAATCTCAGCGGACGTATTCAACTTTTCGAACCTGCTGAACAAAACTGGGTGGTAACGAAGACGTTGGGTACGCAGACGCTGTATGGTTTGCAGGCCGCTGGCTTCGATAAAACGGCTGCTCGTTTCAACTACCGCGTGAACACGGCGGGTGTAGTAAACCCCTCCGGCAACCCCTACCAGATTCAGCTGGGTGCCCGGTATAGTTTCTAAGCAAACGAGTATTGGATAAAATTCAATAAAAAAGCACCGCAATCTTGGAGGTCGTGGTGCTTTTTTATTGAGTCATACGCTACACCCATACTCGTAAATTAAATCGCTCGCACCAGCAACTAATAACTTTCAACTAACAACGAAAACCATTACTTCCGTCCCCTCCATTTGCTCAGTAAGCGGTCGGCGATGATCTCGTAGCCAGCGTCGGAAGGATGCAGACCGTCGTACGTCAGGGCTGCGGCTTCTTTGGGGTAGGGGTATTCGTCGGTATCGGGATTGAAGGGTACGCCGATGAAGTCAGGGTAAGGATAGTCGCGGTACTGACCCGTTTGGGGATCTTTCAGGCGTTTGAAGCGGACAAGTTTTTCCAGAGCCAAATCCGAATCGTGGTAGAGGTCAACGACGGGGTACTTCTCCAGCTTTCCAATTTGGTTAATAGCCTCGACCACCTGTTCCAGTCGCTGTCCATTTTTCTCCTGATACGAGCCATACGCCTGATTCTTGAAATTGTTGATGTATACAAAATCTACCCGCTGCATTGGCGTAATCAGAATAACCCTTGCGGATGCATTAAGCTGTTTGAATTTATCCAGAATGATACGAAACGAACCGTAAATAGTTTCGGCTCCCGTGTGCTGCTCGTAATCCGTTAGCGTACCCAGGGCTTTTCCCTGCCACCAGTCGTTCGTACCCAGAAAAACGGTGTAGACATCGGCTTTCACCAGCCCCAGCGATTCAATTTTTTGGGCAATCTGTACCGCCGACCAGCCATTATGACCCTGGTTGATGTAGTGGATTCGCGGGTGGCGTTCCGTAATCAGGGTTAGGTAACCCTTCGAAATCCGATGTTGGGTTTCATCGGTATGGTCATTGAGATACGTAATGGAGTCACCCAAGGCCAGCCAGCTTAGGTTACGCGGAGCGGATCCTCCGCAAACAAACAGGATACTGACCAGGCAAAGTAATTTTTTCATGCGGTTAGAGATTCAGTGAACGTGTCAAAGATAGGTGGAGACTTTCATGGGGACATCCTGATCAGTACCGATAGATTAAATCATGAAACGCATCTCCGGTAGTACAAAGCAAAAAGCTGGAACATGCACACCAGGGTATGACATGTTCCAGCCTGAACCAGACAACGCGTGAGCTGGTATTTACTCTTTTTGCTGAATGTTCACATGACCGCGAACATTAAAGATTTCAAACTGAAGGTCACCTGCCACAATCAGCATATAAGCCTTTTCCTGTAACTCAGAGGCTATTTTGGTTTGATTCATCAGCAGGCTGTCAGCCAAACGAATGACTGTATCATCGTCAGCGGAAAAGAAGAAAGGAGAATTTCTTTAATGGTTACGTGTTGGGCGACTAAAAATTCAAGGCGTGTCATGTTCATTGGCGGATGAGGGTCATCAATAAATAAAGTATAGCGTTTGGATTGAAAAAAAAGTACTGTACGCAATGTTTAAAAGGGGCTTCTAAAGCCCAGGATGTCTCATAAGTTAGGAGTTAAAATAGGACAAAATACGATAAGGGCGGAATAACCGTACAAAATATACGTTTGGTAAGTTAATAACAGAGTTATTTAATTTTTGTTGAACAAAATTACTAGTTGTTGTGAACAGAAGCTAAGTAGTAAGTAAGCCATAAATGAGTTGGACCAATTAGGAATTTAGGCGTATTCGATTAAGGTATGCTTACTAAATCAGAGGCCTTTTCGTGTAACAACCCCCTAAATATGGTGGGTTGTTAGTAGTTAAATTACATCTGCCTACCTTTTTTTTAAGCCTTGTATGTTTGTGACGTTTACGGGTAGAGTTAGCAAACGTGTTAATTGTGTTCGAAAACATCTATTGGGTGAATCTCCGTTAGTTGAATTGGATAAGGGGATTTTCATGAAAACTAACGGAGTCCCCTACTTTCCGAATGCCCCGCTGCTGAAGCGGGCCTTTCTGGTTGTGCATCATCCACCCACCTATAAATTAGTTTCCGTAAAGCCTGTCTGCTCTAAATCAGACAGGCTTTTTACGTTGGAATAGAATGCATACATACGATGACCCGAAGAATCGCAGCCTAAATAGATGACTTTACTGATTTAGTCACGCGTGTCGTAGGCTTCCCTTATACGCAAAAGTCCCCGTCAGTTATTCCATCCCGAAATTTTGGCGAGGACTTTTAATGTTTCATCAGGCAACCGTCAGGTTATTCCCGGAAGAAAATACCTGTTTCGTTACGCGGTCGAATGTAAAGTCCAGCCGACCCAGGTTAATTCCACCGAACCCGACCTGATTCACCAGTACGGGCTTCTTATCGAGGTTGGTAAAGATTTTGGGTTCGGGCAAAAAGGTATGCGTATGTCCCCCAATAATCAGATCAATATGCCGGGACTGGGCCGCCAGAATGGGATCGATCAGTTCACCAGCCCCGCCTTTGAAACCCAGGTGAGAAAGGCAGATGACCAGACTGCACTTTTCCTCCTTTCGCAAAAACGCCGCTACTTCATTGGCTTTGGTCAAGGGGTCGAGGTACTGGGTTTCTCCGAATAATTTCGCCGGAATCAATCCTCTGGGTTGAATGCCTAAACCAAACACGCCAATACGCAGGCCATTAACTTTAAATACTTTATAGGGCTTGACTACACCCTGTAAAGGGGTGTTTTTGAAATCGTAATTAGCAACCAGTACGGGAAAGGTCGCGTGGTCACGGATTTGTTTGGCGTACAGTTCCATGCCCCCGTCGAAATCGTGATTGCCCATGGTAATGGCGTCGTAGCCCAGCATACTCAGACTCTGTACTTCGGGTTCTCCGTGAAAGAGATTAAAATAGGGCGTACCCTGGAAAATATCACCGGCATCGAACAACAGTACGTGAGATGCCTCCTGACGAATTTTACTGAGTAAACGAGCCCGATTGACCACACCACCTTTGCCCGCGTTGCGGTCACCGGCCGGAAAGGGATCAAGGTGACTGTGGGTATCGTTGGTATGAAGAATGGTTAATTTAAGCGATTCAGCTTCTGCCTGGGCCCAGCCATCAAAGCTACCCAGCAGCAAGGCTCCGCTTAAACCCGTAAGTTGTCGAAAAAATTGGCGACGATCAGAACGCATAGAAGGTTAGGGGACTTAGCGGAGGGTCGTACGACCGTCCAGCTGGGGATTAAGAATTTGATGTTGCTGACCTTTACTAACGAAATAATCGCGGATGGCATCTCGCATCAGGTAATTCAGCGGTTCTGATTTCAGGCTGTTTTTCAGAAAGAAAGCACTATCGCCGCCCGTGGCTACGTAGTCACTGACGAGGATACGGTACGTTTTCTGCGGATCGAAGGGCTGACCATTCACGGAGATTTCCAGCGGCTTTTTAGTATCCTTATCCAGCACCAGTTTCAGGCCAGACTGCGGGTCCTGTCGGGCTGCCAAGTATTCAATAAACTGACGCATGGTTTCACCCGATACCGTCAATACCACCAGATCATTGTCGAAAGGCATGATTTCGTACACATTCCGTAGCGTAAGATTTCCCGCCGGAAGTTCGGACCGTATGCCGCCGTTGTTCATGTGAGCCAGATCAATCGTAGCTCCGTAACGTTTCTGGGCCTGCTCGCGAAACAAATCCGTCAGTAGATCACCTAATTCTGATTCTACGCCTCCTTTTTTGAGATATTTGGCCGACTGCACCAGTACCTGGTTCATCGAGCGGTCCAGACTATCGTGGTACGTTTGCAGGTATTGGGCCAGATTTGAACCCGGCCCCGAAACAAGCGAAGGGTTGGACGGATCCGTTACTGCAAGTAATGCCGATCCCGTGGAACGTGCCGTGTAGTAATGCGTACCGGAGCACGCCGATACCACAAACATTCCCAGGAGAAGGGTCCAGCTGTGTTTATGCATGTGTGACTAAATGAAAGCTCATCCTAGGTACGAAAGTACGCAGGGATTTGTTCCGTACACGCATAAAAGTCATCCTTTTCTACACGCAAATGCAGACAAAGGGCTTGAAATTCAATGAAAAGCGGGATTATTTGTTAACCTGAAGGAAAGTATCGATGAAATTTTTCAGAAATAGGGCCTGCTCGTAATTAAGCACGCAGGAAGCTTCATATTCTTCCAATTCCTGGGAATGATGATTGGGAACTGCAATGAGCAGGGTTATATCCAGCCCCAGCTTAGAAATGGGCTCTTCAATAACGGGCATCTCCTGTACTTTAAGAATGGCAGGATTTCCTTCCTCCGATACTGCCAACTGAACATTATCTTTCATCAGATAACCACTGGCATTGAATTGTAAAGCCACTGTTTGCATGGATCGTTTGGGTTTACAGGTTGAATGAATGTAAAAACGTAGCCTTTTTCTAAAAATACTAAGCCACTGGTGTTTAGCAAATGCGAAGAAATGCGATTTAATTCAACCAGTATTCCGACACAGGTGAGAAAAGAAATGTCTCTGGACAAACCTCACTTGTATTGAATACCTGCCTTTTCTTTTGCTTCTAGTTTCAGGGCCTGCTTTTCGGGCTACGTTCTTAAACTGCAGAACGTGCAGGGATTCGCTCCTGCGTTATCAAATTCAATTCTAGGATTCGAGGCTGGGAAAGCGTACGCCGGAGGGTTTAGTTTGCTGCGATACCATTCGTTTTGCAGAACCTGAGTGAAGGCTGCTGGACTGACTGCCGTTAAGAATACTTTTCAGGTTAAAGAAAGCTGGAGTGTCTGAACCTGTATTCCGTTAGAGGTACCCAGAAATCAAATCGGACCCATCAATAGCTAGCAACGCATCTGTCTGCCGGGGGCAAGCTATTGATGGGATACGGGTGACCGGTATTCGTCAGCGTTTTCAGTCAATCTCTGAATTTAGAAAAGAGAGGTTGCTACACCTAAAGAAATTGGGGTTTTGATTGCTTGACGTAGCTGACCGTGCAGCTTATACGCGTTCAACCTTAAAATTGATTTAAGTCAGCTTCGGCCGGAGTAATCAACACTAGGTCAATTTACCTAATACCTTAACTCCTCACATGGTATTATAGGGAGGTTTTATAGCATTATAGATACTAAACATGTGTATACGAATGTTAACTTATTTCCCGAAAAACGGATGAAAATTACCATTTATCGAGTAAAAGCTACCATTTGTCGAAGAACGCCAACATTTTATCACTTTGAAGCCATTTTTGTATCACTTACTCGGTCAGATAAGTGGCGGCTTTGATGACTGGGAAGTTTAAACGTATGAAGGTCTATCTGTGACGACAGATAGACCTTTTCGTTTGTAGGGTGGCAAAGGTAAAAAAATAAAACAATTTATTCTCAAGCCTGCTCCGGAGTTAGATAAGTAACCAGATCAATACCTACCCCATTGGGATCCGCAATCGCGAAGTGATAATCGCCCCAGGGTTCTTTCCGTAAGTCAATTTGCAGAGGTACGCCCAGGGTTTTCATGCGTTCGTAGTACTGCTCCACATCAGTAACTTCAAGGGTCAGATAAATTCCAGTTCCGGGAAATGCCGGATGAAACAACGGTTGTTGTGAAGCATGATCGGGTTGTAGAAAGCTAATCTCTGCCATGCCCGAGGGGTGGTGCAGCAGCACGAAAAAGTCATTTTCAAACGTAACTGCAAAATCCAGGACGTTTTGGTAAAAGGCTTTGCTTTCGGCAAGTTTTGGCGTAATGATTCCTACGTTCATTTTCAAGGTTCCAGACATCGTGCGTGTATTTAAGGTTACAATAGCAAAGCTCTGATGGCTGGATGACAGCCCTATGTCAGCAGGAAAATCCGATGGTGTATTTTTACCGGGGCAAAACAGATGTACTTGGTTCGGAAGTCTTCTTTACCAAAAAATTACAGGTATAGAATATCGAAAAATAATTTATAAATATCTGTAAATCAATAGTATGAGTTTAAAAATACTTAGGTTATACTGAATTAAAAAGGGTGTTTCAGGGTTTATATAAAAGCAAAGAGACCAACCCTAATTCCGTATTTGATGGTAATCATTCCCGAGGAAATTACATCTAGTTTGAGTCCTGCTGTCTCCAGCCGATTGTGGTTACCCAAGCGGGTGCTCTTTACGCCAGACGCGTTGGAAGAACCTTTCGGTCAGCAAATGTACCAGCGGATGCAGGCTCTGGATTTACCCATTGAAGTCCTGAAAAATAACCGCATTACGGGTTTGCGTGGTGCGGACGAACGCGAAACCTACCGAAACGCCAAGAATACCCTGGCCGTGGTGAAAGCTCCGCCAAGTGCCCTGCGACTGCAACCTACGCCGCCTTCGGCCGACTGGCAGCTCAACCTGGCCGAAGGTTGTCCGGCTCACTGTCAGTACTGTTACCTGGCCGGAAGCTTATCCGGACCGCCAGTCACCCGGGTTTTTGCCAATCTGCCGCAATTGCTGGCCCATACGGCGACCTACGAACGGGAAGACCGCGTGACGAGTTTTGAAGTAAGCTGTTACACCGACGTCATTGGTATTGAGCACCTCACGGGCAGTTTGGAAGAATGCGTCCGGTATTTTGGTACCCGCCCGCAGGCTCAGTTGCGGTTTGTGACCAAGTACGATCAGGTAAACCCCTTGCTGAACCTGCCCCACGAAGGCCGGACGCGGGCACGGGTAAGTCTAAATGCCGAACCCATTGCCCGCCGCCTCGAAGGCGGAACGGCATCGGTGGTGGCTCGTATCGAAGCCCTGCGAAAACTGGCGTTACCCCGTGCCCTTGGCGGTGGAGGGTACGCAGTGGGGGTGGTGCTGGCTCCCATTATGCCCATTCCCGATTGGCAGCAGCACTATACGGACCTGCTGGATCAGTTAGCCGATCGCCTGGATTTTCCCTGCGATCTGACGGTTGAGTTCATTACCCACCGTTTCACCCCCGGCAGCAAGGCGGTATTATCCGGCTGGTATCCCAATATTGGCGTTGAAATGGACGAGGGCAGTCGGGCCAGCAAGTACAATAAGTTTGGGGGTGTGAAGTTTGTGTACCGTCCCGAAATGATGCAATCCTTGCGAACATTTTTGACCCGGGCCTGGCAGGAGCGTTTCCCGAAAGCCCCGATTTCATACTGGACCTAGAAACCGAATCAGCCGAGTGGTAACGCCTCACCACTCGGCTGATGCAGTTAATGGATCGGGTACAGAAGCCACGCTTCCCAATAAATTTTTCGTAGTTTTGTCTTTTACAGTATGCAAAACACCCAACAAAATATCATCGACGCCGCCATTCTCGTCTTTAACGAGGATTATTCCGCTCCGCTGGAAAAGGTAGCTGAGAAGGCCGCCATTACCCGGCGGACGCTTCACCGCTACTTCAAAACCCGCGAAGCGTTACTGATGAGTTGCCAGAAGGAAATGCAGCGGAGTTGCCGGACCGCCATGATGCAGGCTCTGGATGCTTCGGATGATCCGCTGAAGCAACTGGAGAATATGATGTACGCGGGTGTGGAATGCGGAGCCAAGTTTTCGCTGTTCAGCAAACTACATACCCGACCGGAACATCTGCATTCGTCACAAAACCCTGATTGTGCTCAGTATGATGCCTTTTACTCGCGGTATCGGGGCGTTATTACGCAGTTGCAGGCTCAGGGTTTGATTGCATCCGAGTTTACGGCGGAATGGATTGCCATGTTTTTTAGTGGAGTAATTGCTGCGACGGTCAATGCCGATGCAATGGGCTCCGTAGCTAAAACCAGCCTCAAGCATTTTGCCTGGCTTTCGTTCAGTAAAGGCGTAGGGCTTTAAAAATTTTTGCCTTGAAATGTCACATATATGTGACAAAAGTCTTATGTTTGTGACGTTACTTTCCTGAAAAGACCATGAAACAATCCGTAGACGTTGTGATTATTGGCGGTAGTTACGCCGGTTTAGCCGGGGCTTTGAGCCTGGGGCGAGCCATTCGGCAAGTCGTTATCCTGGATAGCGGTCGGCCCTGTAATCGTCAGACCCCCCATTCCCATAATTTCCTTACGCAGGATGGCAGTACACCCGCCGAGATTGCGGAACGTGCCAAAGCTCAAGTACTGCAATATCCCACGGTTCGTTTCCAAAGCGAAACGGCTGTCAGCGTAACGGGGCAGGATATGAATTTTACCGTGACCACGGACGCGGGTTCCGTTATACAGGCCAAAAAACTGTTGTTCGCTACCGGCATTCGAGACCTGATGCCCGCCCTGCCCGGTTTTTCCGAAAGCTGGGGCATCTCGGTCATTCACTGTCCGTATTGCCATGGTTACGAGTATCGCGATCAGCCAACGGGCATTCTCATGAACGGAGAAACCGCTTTGGAAATGGGTCGCCTCATTCGCAACTGGACCTCCCAACTGACCGTATTCACCAACGGACCTTCCACTATTCCGGATACCTCTATTCTTAGTTCGCTTGGGATTACCATTGAAGAAATGCCTTTACAGGAGATCGTTCACGAAAGCGGTTACTTACAGCATTTGGTGCTCGCCGACGGCCGGAAGTTTCCGTTGAATGCCCTGTACGCCCGCCCGCCTTTTGAGCAGCACTGCCCATTGCCCCGGGACCTGGGGTGCGTACACACGGAAGAGGGCTACATTCAGGTAGATGCCCTGCAAAAAACCAGTATCGCCGGAGTGTATGCCGCGGGTGATGCCACGACCATGAAGCGAGCCGTGAGTGCCGCCGTCGCGGCGGGTATGATGGCGGGTGTAGCGATAAGCCGGGAATTTTTACCTTAAGTGTACGTTCAGCCGGGATGCTTTTCCCGGCTGAAGTTTACATGAAGCGTGAGTCGGAGGGGTGTCCCGAAAGTCTGTAGGTACTAGAGTCGACAAAAAAATCGTATGTTGCGTAGGCTTTGTCTCTGGTTGAAGGTTATCCAACTCCTCTTCGGCGATGCAACTGATACCCGCTCCCGCTTTGCTGCCGTTCATCCGGCACTATCTCTTCATCCGGCATTCGTTTGAAAGCGTACAAAAATTACGGTTGTTCCCGGACGGCAGTACGGGCCTGGTTTTCTCCTTTGATTCGCTTTTACAGGATGATCGGGGCGACCTGCTCCCGGCCTCCTTCGTTTATGGACAGATCAGGGAGTACAAACGGTGTATACGAGCGGAATTACCCATCTGATCATCGTGGTTTTTCAGCCCTACGGGATGAGCTCTTTGTTGGGGATACCCGCTTCGGAGCTAAATAACCAGATCGTAGAACTGGATCTCATACTGGGAGCGGCAAGCCGTGATTTCTATCACCAGCTCAGCGAATCAACTGACGTCCAGGCAAGTCAGCAGCAGCTCAATCACTTTTTCGAAACCTTGCTTAGGCAGACAACGGATCGGCCGCAACCCCTCATCACCGCCGCTACGCAGTGGATCATTCAGCGAAACGGATGCTTTAGGGCTCGTGAGCTGATGCAGTTCACGGGTTATGAACAACGGCAACTGGAGCGTAAATTCAAGGAAGTTGTTGGGGTAAGTCCGCAAAAAATGGGCAGTATTGTTCGGCTGCATCATTTTCTCAAACAGGTACAACAGCCCCAGTATAAACATGGGATGACACCAGCGGTGTACGAAGCGGGCTATTATGATCAGGCCCATCTGATCCGGGAATTTCGCAAGCTGACTGGCCTTACGCCTTCACGCTACCTGAAACAGCAAAATCGTCTGGCGGTCAATTTCCTTCCTTCACCCGACTAAGGCTTGTCGAATTTGTACAATTCTGCTGCCAGCGGGTTCCGTAGTTTTGGGGCCTACTCAAACAAGCCTCTTATGCGAACCCTGGTTATGGCCACCGCTCAGTTTGAAAACAAGAGTGGTGACAAAGCGTATAATCTTTCCATCATCGATCAACTGGCGGGCAAGGCCGCTCAGGCCGGTACTCAGGTGATTACCTTTCACGAGTGTTCCATTACCGGCTATACTTTTGCCCGACACCTGAGTCGGGAACAACTGCTGGCTATCGCCGAGCCTATTCCTTCGGGACCCAGCATCGCTGAATTGATCCGTCTGGCCCAAAAGCATCAGATTGCGATAGCGGCGGGTTTATTCGAAAAGGATGAACAGGATCGTCTGTACAAAGCTTACGTCTGCGTGGATCAATCCGGCGTATTGGCGAAGTACCGCAAGTTACATCCCTTCATTAATCCACACCTGACGCCCGGCGACGCGTATTGCGTGTTTGATCTGTACGGCTGGAAATGCGGTATCCTGATTTGTTACGACAACAACATCATCGAGAATGTGCGGGCCACCAAACTGCTCGGAGCCGAGATTATTCTGATGCCACACGTGACCATGTGTACCCCCTCGACTCGTCCCGGAGCCGGTTTTGTAGATCCCAAACTCTGGGAAAACCGGAAATATGACCCCACCTCTTTGCGAGCTGAATTTGACGGACTCAAAGGGCGGCAGTGGTTGATGAAATGGCTACCCGCCCGAGCCTACGATAATGCCGTGTATGCGGTCTTTGCCAACCCCATCGGCATGGATGATGATCAGCTCAAAAACGGGTGCTCCATGATCTTGGACCCCTTCGGTGATATACTGGCCGAATGCCGATCCCTGGATAATGAAGTAGTAATCGCAATCCTGACCTCCGACAAACTCACGCAGGCCGGAGGGCATCGCTATCTACAGGCCCGCCGTCCTGAACTGTACGGGCAATTAATTAGTCAGCCCCATGAATCCGAGCAAAAAGTAGCTTGGTTGCAAGCCGACATGGACAAAGCCTAAGCAAAAAGTATAGCCAATGTAGGTTTACCCTTTGACAAACAGAAAAATACTACGGAAAGAAGGGTTATACGAGTACCCCTAATCTGTAATCCCTGTACCAGACCGATTCCCGGAAACCATACGGAGCGGCCTTGCGATAACGAGTAAACGATGGGCTGGAATCCGGCACAGGAACAGATCATTCCCAACTGGGAAATTGCCTGTGTATCCCAGCCGAAATTCGGCAGGTGAAGGCCAGCGTTCGCTTCCGCGATCCGTTTCCGAAAGGGGAGTAAGGCCTAAAAAAAGAACCCGAAAGTGTCGAGCTTTCGGGTTCTTTTTTAGAGTCAATGGGAAGAAATCTTAGTCATTATGACCTTCGCTGCTTTCAAAACCCAGTAAAGTGAGGCGTACGGGTTTGGCAGATACTTTGTGTTTGGTGGTCGTAGCCAGCGTTTCGAGGTTAATCTGATGGACTTCACCCGTAGTCGGCAGGGCAATGTACGCAAACCGATTCGTGGCTTCCAGTACGGGTTTGTACGTAGCTCCTGAATCGGTCGTGCCGATTACGTTGCCTTCTTTGATCAAACGGTTACTGGCTAAATCATACACCCGCAGTTTACCATCGAGCGAAAGGACGAGCAAACGATTCCCGGCATAATCTACCTTACATTGAAAAGCATCCGTACCTGCGTAAATGGGAGTGATCTGATTGCTGGACAGATCGATGAGATACGCACCCTTGGTTGCCACAAAACCAATGAATTTCCTGGCCGCCGCCGCGTAGTAAATGCTGCCGAGGCGGTACGCTCCGAAGCCTGCGGGATTCGCAATCATCCGTTGTTCGCCGTTCGATGTAACAACCAGTACGCCTCCACTGGTAGCCTCGGCTGAAGTAAAGGCTCCGAAAACCGCGTTTGCTCCATCCGTTGCGTTACCGTGAATGGCTCCAACTTCCTGGGTAGACGCGTGCGTCGTTTTGCCCTGCTTGTCAATGACGAGTACCCGGTTTGGACTTTTTCCGCTGGCCGGTGCCGAGGTGACGGCATAAGTACCATTGTCAAAAGCCGCCATGCTCCGTGGTGCGGAACAAGTCCGGCATTGATAACCTGCATCTGGGCTCCGGCGGTGTGAAAATTGGTTTCATTGCCCAGGCTCAGGGTTCCGTCGCCATCGTTAAAAATCAGCGATTCCTGACCGCGACTTTTGAAGTGTGTAGGCTTGAGACCCGTTGCCGTAATGGAACCAAACTTGGGCGTACCTTTCTGATCCACGTGATCCACGTGCGATTCGAAGCCTGAATCAAATACTTCTACCAGATTCTGACTCGGATACAAAACGGCCGCAAAACGCTGAGAAGCCGTCGTGTAGAGGTTCGCCAGGGGATATTTGGCGTCAAAAGTACGGGTGGTGCCGTCGTAGGGATTAATCTGGGTTAACTGTTTGGATTCCTGATCCGAAACCAGCACCCGCAAAATCGGTGTTCGCGGGTGGAAGAATCTTCGACTTCCTTGTCTTTCTGGCAATTCAGAAAAGTAGCGGAGGCCAGCACAAACAGGCCAAGGTTTTTAAACGTACGGTTCATGTTTATAGTGGAGTAAATATGCAACAATGTTGCAAAAGTAACTACACTTTTGGATTCGCAAGTAAAAGGGCGGTAATAAATGCAATAATGTTGCATTTATTGCCGCCCTTTTTGGATAAGGCTCTGAGCAAGAACGAGGGCCTACTGCACTACCTTAAACAGCTAACCATTGGGTTTCTTTCCTAAAAGCCATTTTTAATACTCAAACGGTTTTAGGAAAGGCAATATCGAAGTAAA
>NZ_NMPS01000151.1:0-9164 GCF_002261125.1 Siphonobacter sp. BAB-5385
ATGGGATGCCCCGCATGGAATGCATACGGACTAAATGACCAGCTGTCTTTCAGGGACGAAAGCTGACGGTACAGGCTTGATTATCGTTAGCATACCGCTTAAAGGTTTTATTAAAAACTCCCCTGAAACAGTTTACCCGTATTTAAATCCTTCAAATTCAGTGAGCTTACGGTTCCTACGCCGGAAAAGCGGATACTTACGCCGTAGATCTGCTGTAAGGGATGCGTGTAAGTGCTTTCGAATACCTGTCGGTCATTGATGTACAACCGGGCCTGCTGATTTTTTACCAGCAAGCGTAACGTACCCCCGCGACGTAAATCGGCTCCGAGGAAACTCAGATCCTCCTGTCGCCCATACCAGCCTTTTTCGGAGAGGATCAGTCGTGACCAATACACACAGCCGGGTTTGGTCACAACAAAGGTATGGTTGGACGACTCCCCCATGATCCGGACATCCACCTGAGAGCACCGAATGCCCGTTCGGTCGGGCGTAGTAATCAAATGCGTTTGCAGTTCAAAGTTATCCCCGCTAATACCCGTTTGTTGAGCGTTGGTAAATTCTACAAAAAAGGTACGATTGGTATCAATACCCGCCTGAGACAGCTCCCGCGTGTTAATCGTTCGCTTTCCACCCGTGAATAAGGCCGGTACGTTAATGGGATACACCCGCGAGGTGTCGTACATCATGTACGCCGTCGCCGCCCAGCCCTGCGTGGGCAGGTACACTGTGGTAGAATCGAGGGGTTGATTGCCCCGCTTCAAAACGGCCTGATACCGCCCGGGCACTTCGTAATAGTGATTATAAACGGTCGTGTTCGGGTTCACTGCCTTACACTTGCCATCACCGAAATCCAGCGAATAATCATCCGCCCGTTCATGGGGCGTTTGCACGGTAAAAATGGCCGAGTGCGGGTTTTCGCCTACGGGGTTTTTACAGATCAGGGAAGGCGTACCTTCCGGACTTACCCCTTGTCTCATTTTCCAGCCTGCCCACAGGACCAGCAGCACCAGTAGACTCATCCCCGTCCACAAAAGCGTACGGGTTGCAAATCGTTTCGGAACCGGACTTTCGTTCCGTTCGGGTACCTTTTGATGGAGTGCCGGTTCGACCAAGGGTTCTTCTACCTCCGCAAGGGGTTCCTCCTCCGCCATCGCTTCTACGAGCTGGTCCCAATCCCCAAAGCCCGCGTACGCAGCCAGGGCATCGCGGGTCGCTTTTTGCGGATAATACCGGGCATCCGTCTTGATCTTTCCAAAAATTCGCTTCAGCGTATTGGGGCTGATTTGTACCCGGGTCTTCCGAAACAGGATTCGACTTAGTAAAATGTAGTCTCCGTTCGTCCATGCGGACCACTCTTCCCTCCCATATGTCTCGGCAACTCGCTGGCAACAACGCTCCAGGTAGTAATAACTCCAGGTTTGCTCCGGGCCTTTATCCGTAATCATTAGTTTCTATATTACTGTACGTCAGATACTTACCTTGTCCATAATTCTGTATAGGGGATTGGATACCCCTTCTGCTTTCAACACCGTATAGTCCAAAATTATGTTTGTTAAGTTAAATCACAAGTCCGGTAAAATTGCAGAAGAACCTCTAATTATCAGAAAAAATTATGCATTTAAGACTACTACTAAGCACGCTGCTGTACCTGGGCCTCCTGTTACCTGCTTTTGCTCAGAGTCGTTCCATCACGGGTCGCGTCACGGATGAAAAGGCTAAAGAGCTACCGGGCGTCAGTGTAGCCATCAAAGGAACGTCACGGGGTACGACGACCGACGCTCAGGGCGACTACCGACTGGCCATCGCCGATACGGGGTCGGTCACACTTACCTTCTCTTCCATTGGTTACCAGAGCCAGGACATTCTGATCACGGATCAGGCCGTACTGAATATTATCCTGAAAGCAGCCGAACAATCACTGGATGAAGTCGTTGTGGTTGGTTATGGAACGCAAAAGAAAAAGGATTTAACGGGGGCCATTTCCACCATCGATTCTAAAGATGTAGCGGGGCGTCAGACCGTGCAAATCTCGGAAGCCTTGCAGGGCAGTATTGCGGGTGTATCGGTCACCCGCAGCAGTGGAGCCCCCGGAGCCAGCTCTAACATTCTGATCCGGGGCATTACAACGCTGGGCACTAACGCTCCCCTGATCATTGTGGATGGCGTTCCGGTCAGTACGATCGATAACGTCAATCCGAATGACGTGGAAAATATTACCGTACTGAAAGACGCCGCTTCGGCCGCCATTTATGGGTCCCGGGGAGCCGCTGGGGTTATTCTGGTAACGACCAAGCGATCCAAGGAAGGCCAAACGAGTTTTGAATACAACGCCGAATACGGGTTTCAGAAGCCAACGGCTCTGCCCGCTTACGTCAATGCTCCGGAGTACATGCGGCTGTTCAACGAGCAGGCCACCAACGACGGGTCTTCCGCAGGTCCTTACGCGGCCGATTACATTACCAATTTTGATCAGTACCATCGGGATAAACCGGACGTCTTTCCCTTTGCCAATACCGACTGGCAGAAAACTATTCTGACCCGGGCGACGGCTCCACGAGTACGCCACGATCTGGTGTTTACTATGGGAACGGGTAAAATTAAAACCAAGGCCTCGCTGGGGTACACGAAATCCGGGGCTTTTTACGACAACTATAACTATGAGCGGTACCTGCTTCGGGTGAACAACGATTTACAGGTTAATGCGAAACTGGGTATTACGCTGGATGTCACCTACAAGCGAACCAAGTCGCTTTCGCCCGTGGTCAACCCCTTGTACGAAGCCCGGTTGATGCCTCCAATTTTTGACGATTACTATTCGGATGGTCGGTACGCACTGGGCAAGGATGGACGGAACCCGATTGCCCAGCTCAACGAAGGCGGAACCAACAACGAGTACTACAATCAGGTGATGGGCCGACTAGCCTTCAACTTCAAACCCATCGATGGACTAACGCTGACGGCCCTAGTCGCTCCGAGTTTCGATTTTGACCGGGGCAAAGCCTTTTCCAAGCGAATCACGTTTACGAACCTCGACGGTAGTACGAGTGCCTTCAGCAATCAGCCCCGCACGACGCTGAACGAACGGCGGCAGGAAACGACCAATATCACGGGTCAGTTCTTAGCCAGCTATTCCAAAGAAATCGGCTCGGGCCATAACGTGGATGTACTGGCGGGTTATGAAGAACTGTATAATTTCAGCGAAACGCTGACGGCCTCCCGGAGTGGTTTTGCCCTGATTAATTTTCCGTACCTGAATGCCGGTTCGCAGGAATTACGCGATAACTCCGGCAGTGCCAGTGAAGCCGCCCTTCGTTCGGTATTTGGTCGATTGAAATACGATTATCAGAACAAGTACTACATCCAGGGTAATCTACGCTATGACCAGTCTTCCCGCTTCAATCGCCAGCACCGCGACGCTTTATTCCCTTCGATTTCGGCGGGCTGGACGATTTCCGAAGAGAACTTTCTGCGGAGTACGCCCTGGCTATCGTTTCTGAAGGTACGTGGTTCGTACGGCGTGGTGGGCAATGAGCGAATCGGTAATTATCCGTATCAGGCGACCATCAGTTTTAGCAATGCTCTTTTCTACCAAAATGGGGTAGTCGTTCCGCTGAACGGGGGTGGTCAGGTGGACTATGCCGTTGAGAATATTTCCTGGGAAACTACCCGGACGCTGGATGCGGGTATTGACGCCGCCTTCTTCAAAAACCGACTGAGTGCAGCCATTGACGTCTACCATAAACGCACCTACGACATCCTGCTGGCTCTGGATATTCCGCTGTACCTGGGCTATGAACGGCCACAACAAAATGCCGGGATCATGGACGTGAAAGGTTGGGAACTGGAAACCAGCTGGCGGGATCGAATTGGGAAAGTCAACTATTCCATTGCCTTCAACATTTCCGATTCCAAATCAAAAATTGTGGATTTGAAAGGTACCCAGATTCTGGGTAGTCAGTCTACGTTCAAAGGCAGTGAGTACAACGAATGGTTTGGCTACCGCTCGGCGGGGTTATACCAAACCGCCGAAGAAGCCCGTCAATCGCCGCGACTGAATACCAACGTTACGGCGGGCGATGTTCGCTACGTGGATATTAATAACGATGGCCGCATCACGCCCGATGATCGCGTACTATTGGGCGGTTCCCTCCCCCGTTTTCTGTACGGTAGCACGATTCGACTGGATTATCAGGGTTTTGATCTGGGCTTGGTTGTTCAAGGCGTTGGTAAAAAACTCAGTCGCCTGCCCGATGAAATCGTACGACCTTTTGGGGAAGCGTTTGGAAACGTGCCGCAGGAAATTGTGGGTAAATTCTGGAGTAAAACCAATGCGGCGGAGGTCAACGCCCGGGCCCGGTATCCGCGGCTTTCAACGCAGTCGCTGGCGGCCAATTACGAAACGTCTGATTTCTGGCTCATCAACGGATCGTATTTCCGCGTCAAAAACATCACGCTGGGCTATACCCTGAAAGGAGACGTGCTCAAGAAACTGGGCCTGCAATCGACGCGATTGTACGTTTCGGCCAACGACGTACTCCGGATTCACCACTTCCCCCGCTACGCCGATCCGGAAGCCGCGAATTCTTCCTATCCCATCGTCACCACCTTTCTGGGCGGTATCACCTTACGCTTTTAAGCTCCTTCAGACACGGCTTCGTTATGAAAAAATACCTGTTTCTTCTGCTGGGAGGTATCGGCTTTACCGCCTGCAACTCGCTCGACTTAAATCCTTTATCTGAGCCCTCTACGGCTACGTTTTACGCCAATCAAACTGAATTGGAACTGGCGGTGAACGATCTGTATCGCCTGGATTTCTGGGGGAACGACAATGAACAGTTCACGGATAATTACTGGCATCGGGGTATGCTGGGCAATGCGGTCACCTTCGGCACGATGAATTCCGAAGACGCCACGGCACAGGCTTACTGGACGGTCTGCTACAAAGCCATTGCCCGGGCGAATTCCTTCCTGGCTAACAAAGATCGGGCAGCGGCGAATACACCCGCGACCGTACTGACGCGACTGGAGGCAGAAATGCGACTCATCCGGGCGTACCAGTATTCCAGACTCCTGACGCATTTTGGCGACGTTCCGCTCATTACCGATCCGCTGGTACTGGAACAATCGTATAGTGTGACCCGTACGCCCCGCAATGAAGTCCTGACCTTCGTTTTCAATGAACTTGATTTTGCCATTGCGAACCTGCCCGCTTCGTACCCCGCTTCGGCCGTACGTCGGTTGACCAAAGGGGTAGCCCTTGCCATCAAAGCCCGTACGGCTCTGTATACGAACAACTGGGCAGTAGCCAAAGACGCTTCGCAGGCCATTATGCAGCAGACCGGGGCATACAGTCTGCATTCGAATTACGGTCAGCTCTTTCTGAAAGCCGGCGAAACCAGTCCGGAAATCATTCTCAGTATTCCCCGGGATGAAATGCAGAAGGTATTTACAACGGGCACACCCGTGCGGGATCAGCTGCCTCGGATTGCCGGCGGTTTTGGAGCCCAGATTCCTACCCGGGAGCTGGTTGACGCCTACGAATGCCGGGATGGCAAGCCCATCGACGAATCTCCGCTGTACAATCCGCGGGAACCCTTTAAAAACCGCGATCCCCGCTTAACGGCTACGGTTGTTGAATTCGGTACGAACTGGCTGGGGTATACCTATCAGCCGCACCCCGATTCGGTTACCGTTTTCAGTAGCAAGGAAAATCGGCGAGTAGCCAATCAGGATACCCGAAGCGTTGCGGCATTTGCCAGTTTTACGGGTTTTCTCTGGAAAAAAGGCATCGATCAAAGCTGGGCCGACAAGCAGAGCGAAGACGCCGATGCCCTGTTGATCCGTTACGCCGAAGTACTGCTGACCTACGCCGAAGCGAAAATCGAACTCGGCGAAATCGACCCAACAGTGTTGCAGGCCATCAATCAGATACGGGCCCGGGCTTACGGGGTGCGGGTAGACGATCCGGCGGCGTACCCAGCCATTACGACTACCAGCGTGAGCGAACTACGGCAAATTGTTCGGCGGGAGCGTCGGGTGGAATTTGCCAAAGAAGGCTTGCGATACATGGACCTCATCCGCTGGCGACTGGCGGAAAAGGCACTCACCCGACCCGTCATTGGCTTACCCGATCCGGCGGCCCAAAACCGCTCGAAATGGCCCTTCCCCGGTGTTACTCCCATCGATACGGATGGACTGGCGGACTACTCCGGTTTTGGCACTGACGTTAAAATCGTGGCTCAACGCAGCTTTGACGCCAGCCGTCAGTACCTCTGGCCGATTCCCGCCCTGGAGATCCGCGTCAACCCCAAACTGACTCAAAATCCGGGTTACTGAAATTCTCCGTACTGCTCTATCCTTTCCCAAATCATTTTTCGATTCGAATGAAGAAACTTTTTCTTTCGGCTTGCGTAGCCGCTCATTTACTTTTCGCGGATTCCTGCGGGGCCCAATCCCTCCGCCGCCCCTCGTTCAGTGGTATTTATCCGCATCTGGCCATGTACAACCGCGAAGGCGAATGTGGTACGGGAGCCGTCGTCCCCTGGGCCAATCAGCTGTGGGTCATCACCTACGGTCCGCATTTACCGTTTGGTTCTTCGGATAAATTGTACGCCATCAGTCCGGATTTGCAGCAAACGATTCGTTCGGAAAGCATAGGTGGCACCCCCGCCAATCGAATGATTCACCCCGAAAGCAACCAACTTTTCATCGGACCTTACGCGATTGACGCGAAGGGACAGGTTCGGACCATTCCGTACACGGCCATGCCCGGTCGGCATACGGGCAATGCCCGCCACCTTACCGATCCCGCCCACAAGATTTACTACGGTACCATGGAAGAAGGTTTTTACGAAGTGGATGTAAAAACGCTCAAACCCAAGCTCTTATACGAAGACGGAAACGTAAATCGCCAGAAAGATTCCGATGAATCCAATAACCTTCAGAATGCCCTGCTTCCCGGGGCTCACGGCAAAGGACTGTATTCGGGGCAGGGCGTACTGGTCTATTCCAACAACGGTGAACCGGGCAAAAGGGCTCTTGAGCAGTTCGATGTTCCGGCAGGTTCGCTCTCCGAGTGGGATGGCCATGACTGGAAAGTCGTTCGCCGCAATCAATTCGTGGAAGTAACGGGTCCCGGTGGTATTTACGGCAACAAAAACCCGCAGGCGGACCCGATCTGGGCGACGGGCTGGGACCATAAATCCGTTTTGCTGGGCGTGCGGAATCCGCAAACGGGCTGGCAATTTTTCCGGCTACCCAAAGCCAGCCATTCCTACGACGGAGCACACGGTTGGAATACCGAATGGCCTCGGATCCGGGATGTTGGCACGCCTCAGCAATCGGATTACCTGATGACTATGCACGGGCTATTCTGGCGGTTTCCGGCGACTTTTACTACGGCTAACTCGGCCGGTATTCGTCCCCGTTCGGCGTATCTGAAAGTCATTGGCGATTACACTCGCTGGAATAATCAGCTGGTTTTTGGATGTGATGATTCGGCTCAGAAGGAATTTTTAAATAAACGAAAGGTTAAAGGCAGTATTGAAGGCCCCGGCCAGTCCAATTCCAACCTGTGGTTTACTTCGCTGCAATTGCCCGATGAGCTGGGGCCCAATACGGCCGAAGGAGCCGTCTGGCTTCAGGAAACCGTCGAGTCGGCTTCCGAACCCTTTCTGTTTGCGGGTTGGAAACACCGCTCGGCCTGGGTACAGAACCACGACTCGCAGGAAGTGACGCTGACCTTTGAAGTAGATCAGAAAGGCACGAATACCTGGACCCCGCTGCAAAAGGTCGTACTCGCTCCAGGCGGTTCGAAACATCTGACGTTCACCGAAAAACAAATCGGCGAATGGATTCGTATTCAGCCTGGTACGAAGGCCAAACTGACGGCCCATTTTTCTTACGCAACGCCCGATGCCCGCCCGGAAAAACCCCAGGCTTTATTTACGGGCCTGAGTTCTGTACAGTCCGATCAAGCGGTAGGCGGACTTTTGTATGGGCTGGGAAACGATCTTAAAACGCTGGGCATGGCAGCGGTACGTTTCGAAAACAAACAACCTGTTACAACGGGGTATTACGAATTCAATGACCAGATGCAACTGGTACGGAAGGAGAATCCGAAGATGCAGTCGTTCATTACCAGCAAATTCGCCATTCCTAAAAATGTCGTTACTGTCGAGGAATCGAGTGTACTGATCGTGGATGACCAGAACCGACGCTGGCGACTGCCGCTGGGTGCCGATGCCTTTACGGATTTAACGAATCAGGGAGCCTTACGCCTGTGCCGGGAAGTGGCCACGGAACGTGATTTACTCAACTGTCACGGTACCTTTTACGAGCTCCCCGCCGAAAATGCGGACGGCTTTGCCAAGATCAGACCGGTGTCTTCGCATAATTACCGCATCCATGATTTTGCTTCTTACCGGGGTTTGTTACTGCTCACGGGTATTGATCGGGCTGGAGCCTCGAAAAATGAGCACATTATCGTTTCGGAGGATCAACAGGCCGCCGTCTGGGCGGGTACGATTGATGATCTCTGGAAACTGGGCAAACCGAAAGGACACGGTGGTCCCTGGAAAAATACCCCGGTGGTCGCTCAGCAGCCTTCTGATCCGTATCTGATTGGTTTTTACGACCAGCGTAGCGTGCAACTGAGTCATCAGTCGTCGAAGTCGGTCACTTTTACGCTGGAAGCCGATCCCGTAGGTACGGGGGTATGGATGCCCTATCAAACCTTTACGGTACCCGCGGGGAAAACGATCACGCATAGCTTTCCAAACACGTTTCAGGCCCGCTGGATTCGCCTGAAAACGGATCAGAATTGTACGGCGACGGCGTTGTTTGATTATAAGTAGATTAAGGGTATTGGGTTTGATAGGTGTTGAAATCTTGTCATTCACCTAGACGGAGTTTGGCCCTCCTTACTGGCTGTTCGGTAGCCCGTGATCCTTCCAGGCTGGACCTCTCCACGCCTGACGACAGCCCGCTTTGGGCCACCGCTTTGCGGCTATCGTAGGTCGTTCCGTTGCTCACCGGCGGGGGGGAGGCTTTAATCTTCTGACATTTCATTAGTTGATAGTTTATTGTTATTAACTATAGTCGATGGCCTTCATGGAAGGCTTAAATCCAAACCCCGTCCTATCGCGAAAAGCCGCCTTTTTCAT